>PFKL01000176.1 GCA_002784245.1 Comamonadaceae bacterium CG_4_10_14_3_um_filter_60_75 | reverse complement strand
GCGGTGGCGACACTTTCGCTGCCCTGGCGCACCGCGCTGACCACCTTGACCAGGCTGGACTCCATCACCGACAGTGCCTGTAGCACGTCAGCCATTTCCTGCGCTTGTCCGTGAATGGGTACCGGCGTGGCAATATCGCCGCTGGCAACCCTTTGGGCAATCGCATTGATGAGCTTTAACGGCCGCATGAGCTGGTGAAACAGCGTGAAGTTAAGCCACAGCAGACTGGCGATCAACACACAGGCACCCAGCCCCAGCGTTAACCAAACGCGTTGTGCAGCTGTTTGGCCGATACCGTTGGCCAAAACCACCGTGGCCTGGGCCTGCTCGGTCAGCGCCGCGCTCAGGCCCGAGAGCTTGCCGTACGCGACCATGGCGTCGGTGTCGTCCACCGAAATCTTTTTCAAGCCGACAATTTGTTCAGCCAGGCTCTTGACCTTGGTCCAGCGCGGCGCCAGTTCTGCCTGGACTTGGCTGCTAAGGGCGGTGTCGACGTTACCCGCCAGTGTGGTGATGCCAACGATCCGCTGGTCAACTTCCTGAAGGTTGGCTTTGAGTGCGTTGCGCGATTCCAGGCCGCCTTCAGATAAAAGCGTTTCACCAATCGATTGCAACGCTTTTTGTACGGCAATCTGGGTTTGTGTTGATGCGTTGTGAACTTCGTCCGCCAGGCGCGACTTGCTGATAAAAAGATAGCCGACCGCGCCGACTGCAAGCATCAATAGAACCTGAATGCCGACCACCAGGAAAAGACGGTTGCGAATGGATAACGTCATGTTCATCCCCACGATAAAAAAAGAACGGGGCAACGTGAGTTGCCCCGGCAGGGTTTCGGTTGATCAGTTTTCAGCGGGGAACTTTTTGGCCACCCACTCTGACCAGCCGTCGCGCATGTAGTTCACGTTTTGGTAGCCAGCTTTGATGGCCCAGACGGCCGCTTTGTAGCTCTTCCAGCCGGTCGGGCCGTCGCTGTAAAACACCAGCGCCTTGTCTTTTGCGGGGGGCAATTTGTCCAGGTCAAATTTGTCCTTGCTGGCGTCAAAGCCCTCAACATCGTTGCTGCCGCTTTTATAGGGAATTGCGTTGGCGCCGGGCACGTGTCCTTTGCCAAAATTCACCACATTGCGGGTATCAATGAAAAACGCGGTTTTGGCATCGGCCAGTTTGCGGCCCTCTTCCACGGTGATGATCTTGCCACCCGCCAGTTTGGTAGGCGTTGGCAACTGCGTTTGCGCCAGCACGCCGCCGCTGAGGGCCAGGCCCGCCAGACCCAGCACCAATTTACCGGCCACGGAAGATGTGAGTTGAGACAATGTACGCATGAATAAACGCTCCAATGACTGTTGTTGCGAAGGGGTGGATATTATGCAAGCAAGCAGCACCAATATTGATCCAGCGCAAGTGCAACAAACAAATCAGCGCTGCGGACGTGTCGGCAGTGTGTTCAGTTGTCGCCGTCAAACAGCGACGGCTGCTCGGCAGCTTTGGCAAACACCGGGGGAAGTTTCTGGGGTGCCTTGATGCGCAACTGCTTGTTGACGTTCATGCGGCCAAACACCACCTCGATGTCGGCCGCCGTCACGCCAAAGTGTGGTGCCAGAAAGCGCACCATGTAGTCAGTGGCGCGCCCTGCCACGGGTGCAGCAGTCACACTCACCTTGAGTTGTTTGCCAAATGGCTTGCCAATAGCGTCCTTGCTGGCACTGGGCTTGCCCAGGATATTGACAACCAGGGTGTCGCCGTCCCAGCCGAAGAAGCTGCCGTCTTTGATGAATTTGCCTTTGTCGCGGCTCATGGCGCAAACCCCAGCACCACGCGGCGCGTCATGGCCGATTTTTTCTCGATCTTGGTGACGATGACGGCACCAATCTCGGCCGTGTTGGCCACATGCGTGCCGCCGCAGGGTTGCAGGTCGACCAGGGTGTCACTGCCAATCTGAATGGTGCGAATCTGCCCGCTGCCGCGCGGCGGCTGCACCGACATGCTTTTGACCAACGCCGGATTGGCATCGAGCTCGGCATCGGTGATGGTGCCGACGGTCACTGGGTGCGCGGCGGCCACCAGCTGCGCGATGGCCGCGCTCAGCGCTTCTTTGTCCAGCGGCTCGTTCATGTTGAAGTCGATGCGCGCGTAGTCCGGCGTGATTGAACAGCCGTTGACCAGCTTGGGAACGATCGCGCACAGCAAGTGGCTGGCGGTGTGAAAACGCATCATCCGGTGGCGGCGCGCCCAGTCGATGCAGGCTGTTACGGTGTCGCCAACTTTCAGTTTTGGGTGGCTTGACTGATCCTGATTTAATAGCTGCTGCAGCACATCTGGTAAGGGCTGCAGGCATATTTTGCTTGTATAACTGCCGTCCTCGGCCTTGCCCTTGCGGGTGTCGATGACGGCGATTTCAGTGCCGTCGACCAGCACCAGCGTGCCGGTGTCACCGGCCTGCCCGCCGCCCAGCGGGTAAAACACGGTGCGGTCCAGCACGATGCCTTGCGCACTAATGTCGGTGACCGTTGCGCTGCATTCGGTCAGGTAAGCGTCTTGGCGGAAGAGGTCTTGTGTCATGGGCGAATCATATCGGCCTCGTACACTCGGGAGCTGACAAACCTCTTTGAACGACCGTGACCATGACGACTTCCAACTTGCCCGCCTGCCCCCAATGCACCCTTGAAAACACCTACCCCGATGGCGACAACTACGTTTGCCCTGACTGCGGTTTTGAATGGCCGCAAAAGGCTGCCGAGGCCGAGGAAGAGGGCAGCAAGGTCATCAAAGACGCCAACGGCAACCCGCTGGCCGACGGCGACACGGTGATCCTGATCAAAGACCTGAAGGTCAAGGGCTCGTCGATCGTGCTGAAAAAAGGCACCAAAATCAAAGGCATCCGCCTGCCTGACGGTGCTGGCGACCACGAGGTGGACTGCAAGACCGACCAAGGCGGCTTCATGCTCAAGGCCGAATTCATGAAAAAGGCCTGAGCGCCGCATTGCCCACCATGAAAAGCAAGTCACGTTACTGGGCCGACCTGAGCACCCGCGACTTTGCTGCGCTGCAAGCCAGCGGCGAAGCGGCGCGCACCATCGCCGTGCTGCCGGTGGCCGCGACCGAGCAGCATGGCCCGCACCTGCCGCTGAGCGTCGATACGGTGCTGGTTGACGGGGTTGTCGCCGCGGCCCTGCCGCATTTGGCGGCCGACCTGAAAGTTCTGGTGCTACCCACGCAAACCGTTGGCCTGAGCCCCGAGCACGCCCGTTTTCCCGGTACGCTGACGCTCAAGAACGAGACGGTTGTGCGGTTGTGGACCGACATTGGCGAGTCCGTCGCTGCCACTGGCATCAGCAAACTGGTGCTGTTCAACGCGCACGGTGGCAACGTCAGCGTGATGGATCTGGTGGCGCGTGACCTGCGCGCCAGGCTGGCCATGCTGGTCTACAGCGTGAGCTGGTTCAATCTGCCGCTGTACGACCCGCAGGGGCACGACGTCAGCGCGCTGTTTGGCGCCGACGAACACCGCTTTGGCATTCACGCGGGCGAGATCGAAACCGCGATGATGCTGGCGCTGGACGCCAAGCACGTGGCCATGGCGCACGCGCAGCACTTTGCCTCTAGCGCACAAGATCGTGCCCAGCGCTTCGATATTCTGGGCAACGGCCGCAGCGCCAAACTG
Organism: Comamonadaceae bacterium CG_4_10_14_3_um_filter_60_75; assembly: GCA_002784245.1. Classification (GTDB taxonomy): domain Bacteria; phylum Pseudomonadota; class Gammaproteobacteria; order Burkholderiales; family Burkholderiaceae_C; genus Rhodoferax. Next base: position 35 of record PFKL01000176.1, on the reverse strand, counting down.
GGCTGGCAGATGCAAGACTACAACCCCAGCGGTGC
>PFKL01000168.1 GCA_002784245.1 Comamonadaceae bacterium CG_4_10_14_3_um_filter_60_75 | reverse complement strand
CTTGAGCGCCTGCTGGATGCTTTGCACGGTAGCGTCGATGTTGACCACCACACCGCGCTTGAGCCCGTTGCTCGGCGCCACGCCCAAACCAGCAAGCTTGAGCTCGCCTGCGGGCATGACCTCGGCCACCACCACCATCACCTTGGCAGTGCCAATGTCCAGACCGACGACCAAATCCTTGTACTCTTTTGCCATGTTGTTACCTGTTGCCTTGCGTTACTGTTTTTTCCCGCTGTCACCGTCCTGCGTGCTCACCCCGGCCAAGCGCACCGCGTAGCCATCGCTGTGCCGCAAATCAGCCGAAATCAGTTGCGCAGGGCTGCGCTGGTAGCGTGCAGCCACCTGCGTCACTGTCTTGAGAAAGCTTGCTGCGCGCGCACTTAACTCGGCGGCACTGCCACTGCCAAGCTCCAGCAGCGTTCCGGTATTGAGCTCGGCGTGCCAGCCACCGCGCGGCGTCAGTTCGAGCAGAACCATCGACAGATCCATAGGTTCAAACTGCGGTTGTAGTGTCAGGTACACCGCCAACACCTGGGCTGATTGATCGGTCGGGCCATTGAGCCGGGGCAGGTCTTCCTTTTCCAACTCACCGACGTTTGCATCGAATACCTCGCCATAGGTGTTGAGCAAACGCTGGTCACCTTCTTCACCCCAAAACGCCACTGGCTGATGCTCTTGCAACTGCACCTTGAGCCGGTTCGGGAAGTCGCGCCGCACCACCGCCTGACGCACCCAGGGCAACGTCTCGAACGCCAGGCGCGCGGCACGCAAATCGAGCGTAAAAAATGTGCCCTGCAAGCGTGGCAGCACATTGGCGCGCAAGGTGATGGCGTTGTAATGCGATGCCTCACCCGCGATGCGCAGAGCCTTGATTTCAAACATTGGCAAGCGCGCAGCCCAGGCCAGCAGCACCGCACAGAGCAGCAACCCTGCCGCTACGAACAGCAACGTTGCGACTGCGTTCATCAGGCGGATATCCGCTGGCAAAACGGGCTTATCAGTCATGGCGCGGGTAATCCAGGGCGGCAGATTGCAGAATCTGCATACACAATTCGGCGTAGCTGATGCCAGCAGCCTTGGCCGACATGGGCACCAGCGAGTGACTGGTCATGCCCGGGCTGGTGTTGATCTCCAGCAGATAGGGTTTGCGGCTGACAGCATCAATCATCACGTCGGCGCGGGCCCAGCCACGGCAGCCCAGGCTCTTGTAGGCATCGCGCACCAGCTGTTGAATGACAGCCTCTTCACCCGCAGGCAGTCCGCACGGCACCAGGTACTGCGTGGTGTGGGTGAAATACTTGTTCTGGTAGTCGTAGTTGCCGTCCGGGGCGACGATGCGGATCACCGGCAAGGCACGCGCCTGGGCACCGCTGCCCAGCACCGGAACCGTCACCTCGTCACCGGCAATGAACTGCTCGCACAGCACCTCCTCATCCATGCCTGCCGCCAGGGCGTAGGCCATCGCACATTGGTCAGCGCAGACGGCCTTGGTCAACCCAAGGGTGGAGCCTTCGCGCGCCGGTTTGACGATCATCGGGCCGCCCAACTCGGCAAAAGCGGCCAGCGTGGCCGCGGCACTGTCGACTTTCTTCCAGGCGGGTGTGGGCAAGCCGTCGGCGCGCCAGATGTGCTTGGTCATGATCTTGTCGATGCCAATGGCAGACGCCATCACGCCGGGTCCGGTGTAGGGAATGCCCAGCAACTCCAGCGCACCCTGCACCGTGCCGTCTTCGCCAAAACGGCCGTGCAAGGCAATAAAACAGCGGGAAAAACCTTCTTTTTTCAGTTCGCCCAGGTCACGCTCGGCCGGATCAAAAGCATGGGCGTTCACACCCTGGCCCTGCAGCGCCTGCAGCACACCCGTGCCCGACATGAGCGACACCTCGCGCTCGGCAGACAGGCCACCCATGAGCACTGCCACTTTTTCAGAATTTATATCAAATTGGCTCACAGCCCTTTTCCCTCCTGCGTAGCATGCTCTGCAGTTTGAAGCAATTTAACGACCTTGGCACTGACTGCACCAATTGACCCGGCGCCCATGCACAGCACCACGTCGCTACCGCTGGCGTTGGCGGCAATGGCTTGCGGCAGGGCAGCAATGTCATCGACAAAGACCGGCTCGATCTTGCCCGCCACGCGCAGCGCACGCGCCAGGCTGCGGCCATCTGCCGCAACGATTGGGGCCTCGCCAGCGGCGTACACCTCGGTCAGCAGCACCGCGTCGGCCAGGGCGATGACTTTGACAAAATCGTCAAAGCAGTCACGGGTGCGCGTGTAGCGATGTGGCTGAAACGCCAGCAACAAGCGTCGTCCGGGAAAGGCGCCGCGCGCAGCGGCGATCGTGGCCGCCATCTCGTTGGGGTGGTGACCGTAGTCGTCCACCAACGTGAACACGCCACCATCAGCAGCGGGCAGATCACCGTAGCGCTGAAAACGTCGTCCAACCCCTTTGAAATTGGCCAGCGCACGCAGCACCGCCGCGTCGTCAATCCCCAGCTCGACCGCCACCGCAATGGCCGACAAGGCGTTGAGCACGTTGTGGCGCCCAGGCAAATTCAGCACCACCGCCATGTCCGGCAGCACCACGCCGTTGCGGCGATATACGGTGAAATGCATTTGCCCATCGACGGCACGCACGTCCACGGCGCGCACCTCAGCACCTTCGTCAAAGCCATAACTGGTTACTGGGCAGGTCACCTGCGGCAGAACAGCCCGCACAGCGGGGTCGTCGGTACACAAAATAGCGGTGCCGTAAAAGGGCATCTTGTGCAGAAAGTCTACAAACGCCTGTTTCAGCTTCTCAAAGTCGTGTCCATAGGTTTCCATGTGGTCGGCGTCGATGTTGGTCACCACCGCCATCACCGGCAGCAGGTTCAGGAACGACGCATCCGATTCGTCGGCCTCGACCACGATGTAGTCACCTTGGCCCAAGCGGGCGTTAGCACCGGCGCTGTTGAGCCTGCCACCAATGACAAAAGTCGGGTCCAACCCCGCTTCAGCAAGCACACTGGCGACCAAGCTGGTGGTGGTGGTCTTGCCGTGGGTGCCGGCAATGGCGATGCCTTTTTTCAGCCGCATGAGCTCGGCCAGCATGAGTGCACGCGGCACCACCGGAATGCGGTTGTGGCGCGCCGCCAGCACTTCGGGGTTGTCATCGTGCACCGCCGTGGAGGTGACCACCGCGTCGGCGCCCTCAATGTGCCCTGCCGCATGACCAACATGGGTGCGGATGCCCAAATTGCCCAGTCGCTGCAGCGTGACGCTGTCGGCCTGGTCCGAGCCCGAGATGGTGTAGCCCAGGTTAAACAGAATCTCGGCAATGCCGGACATACCGACGCCGCCGATACCGACAAAATGGATGTGTTGGATCGCGTGTTTCATGGCGCTTCCTGCTTGAATGGCGTTGTCATGTCGTGAGCTCCTCACAGGCAGCCACGAGTTGCTGGGTGGCCTCAATTTTTTGCAGCTTTTTGGCTTGCAGCGCTTTATTCAAAAGCGCAGAGCGCTGCAAATTCAGAAGCAAATCGGCCAGCACTTGCGGCCTCAGATCGCGCTGCTGGATCAGCCAGCCGCCGCCCTGGTCGACCAGAAAGCGCGCGTTGGCGGTCTGGTGGTCATCCACCGCCGCCGGGAACGGCACAAACAGCGCCGCCGCACCAACGGCAGCAATCTCGGTCACGGTACTGGCGCCGGCGCGGCA
>PFKL01000060.1 GCA_002784245.1 Comamonadaceae bacterium CG_4_10_14_3_um_filter_60_75 | reverse complement strand
AACACGCAACGCGTCAAGCCCGCAGAACTCTCCACCTATGAAGATCTGGCGCAGTCCCAATGGCGCGGTCGGCTGTGCCTGCGCACGTCCAAGAAGGTCTACAACCAAAGCCTGGTGGCAATGCTGACCGCCGAGCACGGCGAAGCCACAACCGAGGCGATCGTCAAAGGCTGGGTGGCCAACCTGGCCGCGCCGGTGTTTGCCGACGACACCAAGGCGATGGAGGCGGTGGCCAGCGGGCAGTGTGACGTGACGCTGGTCAACACTTATTATTTCGGCCGCCTCAAAGAAAAGTCGCCGCAGCTGCCCATAGCGATCTTCTGGCCCAACCAGAACGTGGCCAACACGCGGTCAGGCGTGCATGTCAACATTTCTGGCGCCGGTGTCACCAGCCACGCCAAAAATCCGGCAGGTGGGCAAAAGCTGATCGAGTGGCTGGCATCCGCCAAAGCGCAGAGCCTGTTTGCCGATAGCAATCTGGAATACCCGGTGAACCCGCAGGTTAAACCTGCCCCCGCGGTGGCAGCCTGGGGCAATTTCAAGCACAACGACATCAACGTCAAGGAAGCGGGTAGCCGTCAGGCGCAGGCGGTCAAGTTGATGGACCGCGCACGGTATAACTAATCCGAAGACAGTGTCTGAAAAGAATGTGACCCCCATGCTGAAAAAGCCCAACGGTTGGCTGTTGACCGCAGGCGCCGTGGCGGCGTTGGTGCTGGTGCCCGTGGTGGTCAGCCTGCTGTCGTTTGCGCAGGTGGACGCGGGTATCTTGCGGCACCTGGGTGAATTCGTCTTACCCAATCTGTTGCGCAACACGGTCTGGTTGCTGTTGGGGGTGGGTCTGGGCGTGGCGCTGCTGGGTGTGTCGCTGGCGGCACTGGTGGCGCTGTGTGAGTTTCCCGGGCGGCGCTGGCTGCAATGGGCGCTGATGCTGCCGCTGGCGCTACCGGCGTATGTGAGTGCGTTTGTGATGATTGACCTGCTCGACTACAGCGGCCCGCTACAGACTTGGCTGCGCGCGACTTGGGGTGTGGCGCAGCTGCCCGACATCCGCTCGGGCTGGGGCGTGGTGCTGGTGCTGTCGCTCTCGCTTTACCCTTACGTGTACCTGATTGCCAAAAACGCGTTTGCGTCGCAGGGCAGCGTCGCACTGGAAGCGGCTCAGGCGCTGGGCATGGCGCCCTTACAGGGTTTTTTCAGAGTGGCGCTGCCGATGGCCCGGCCCTGGATTGCCGCAGGACTGCTCTTGGCGCTGATGGAAACGTTGGCCGACTTTGGCACCATGGCGGTGTTCAACTTTGACACCTTCACCACTGCCATTTACAAGGCGTGGTACGGCCTGTTTTCGCTGCCTGCGGCGGCGCAGTTGTCGAGCGTCCTGCTGCTGTTTGTGCTGGTGATGGTGGTGATAGAGCAGCGCTCACGCCGGGGCATTCGCTACGGCGCGGTGGGTCGCAGCGCCAGTACCCGGCGTAGAAAGCTGCCGCCCGTTGCCGGCGCGCTGGCACTCAGCTATGCGCTGCTGGTGCTGGTGCTGGCGTTTGGCGTGCCGGTGACGCAGTTGCTGCGCTGGAGCGTGGCCTCTGCCGCGCAAGATCTGGACGCGCGCTACTGGACGTTTCTATGGCATTCGGTGCTGCTGGCCAGCTTGGGCGCGGCGCTGGTGGTGGGCGTGGCCTTGCTGCTGGCCTACGCCGGTCGACAGCGGGGTGGGTCCACGATCAGCTGGTTGCAGCGCCTGGCAACGCTGGGCTATGCGTTCCCCGGGGCGGTGCTGGCGGTAGGCCTGTTCATACCGGTGGCGGCGCTCGACGGCTGGCTGGCCACGCTCGGGCAGGCCTGGTTTGGCGTGGAGAGCAATGGCTGGCTTAAGGGCACGCTGCTGGTGATGCTGCTGGCGTATCTGGTGCGCTTTTTGGCGGTGGCGTTTGGGCCATTGAACAGCGGCTTGCAGCGCATCAGCCGCAGCGTGGACGAGGCCGCACACAGCATGGGTGTGCATGGTCAGGCGCTGGTGGCGCAGGTGCATTGGCCGGCGCTGCGCTTGAGCCTGCAGACCGCGGCGATGCTGACCTTTGTGGACATTGTCAAAGAAATGCCGATCACGCTGATGACGCGCCCGTTTGGTTGGGACACGCTGGCTGTGCGTATTTTCGAGATGACGTCCGAGGGCGAGTGGCAGCGTGCCGCATTGCCCGCCATGGCGATTGTGCTGGTGGCGATGGTGCCGATGGTGCTACTGGCCAGCCGCAAGGAGGAAGCACATGATTGAACTTGAATTGCAGACAGTGACGCAGTCGTACGGCCCAAAGCAGGTGATCGACGGCTTGTCTTTTGCCTTGAACCGCGGCGACATCGGCTGTCTGCTGGGCGCCTCGGGTTGCGGCAAGACCACCGCGTTGCGCTGCATTGCCGGCTTCGAGCCAATTGACGGCGGTGCCATCCGCATCAGCGGCCAGGCGGTCAGCCAGCCGGGCCAGACCTTGCCTGCGCAACAGCGGCAAGTCGGCATGGTGTTTCAGGACTACGCGCTGTTTACCCATCTCAGCGTAGCGGAAAACATCGCCTTTGGCCTGCGGCATCTTTCAAGCGCCGCGCAGCGCCAACGGGTGGCGCAGCTGCTTGAGCTGGTCGGTTTGACCGACGAGGCCGACCGGCAAATGCACCAAATCTCGGGCGGGCAGCAGCAGCGCGTGGCGCTGGCGCGGGCGCTGGCGCCCAAGCCGAAACTGCTGCTGATGGACGAGCCGTTTTCCAACCTGGACGTGGCGCTGCGCGAGCGTTTGTCGGGCGAGGTGCGTGACATCCTCAAGGCCGAAGGTGCCACCGCGTTGATCGTCACGCACGACCAGAACGAAGCCTTTGCCCTGGCCGACTGGGTCGGCGTGATGGACGCTGGCCGCATCGCGCAATGGGATACGCCCTACAACCTGTACCACCAGCCGGTCAACCGCTTCATTGCCGACTTCATTGGTCAGGGCGCATTCCTGGCCGGCGAGGTGCTGGGCAACCAGCAGATCCGCACCGAACTGGGCGTGCTCGACGGCTACGTGCCGCCCGACTGCCCCAGTGACGGTTGCGCCCACTGCCCCAGACGTTGCCGGGTCGATGTGCTGCTGCGGCCCGACGACATCGTGCACGACGACGCCAGCGCGCTGTTGGCCGAGGTGCAGAGCAAGGCGTTTCGCGGCGCGGAGTTTCTCTACACGCTGGGGCTACCCAGCGGCCAGCGCGCGCTGTCTCTGGTGCCGTCGCACCATGACCACGCCATTGGTGAAAAGATCGGTATCAAACTCGCCGCCGATCATGTGGTGGCGTTTCGGCGTGCGGGGTGATCCAACACCACACCTTAAGCGGCCTGCGCGCTGGTTCACAATAAGGCGGTCATTGCGCCAAACGTGCGCCACGCAAGTCAGGGATCCGCATGAAGAAAAATCTGTCAGAAAGCGACATCTGCGACAAGTTCGTGCGCCCCGCCATGGTGAAAGCGGGCTGGCACGAGCTGGATCCGGTGTAAGCCAGGTAAATCGTCCGGCAGATGCCCAGCAGAGCCAACCATAGCAGCTTCATCGTGCTCCCCCTTTGCGAGCGGATCTTACTGCGCTGGTGTGTGGACAGTGGTGAACTTAAAGCACGCCCAGCCGTTGTTGCAAAAGCGCAGAGCTGGTGGTGTATTGCAGTGTGTGCGGTGCGTCGGGGCGCAGCAATTCGGCCACGGCAAAAGCGGCCAAGGTGGCTTCATGGAAGCCGCTGACGATGAGTTTTTTCTTGCCGGGATAGTCCACCACATCACCAATGGCAAACACGCCCGGCATGCTGGTGGCAAACGTGGCGGTGTCCACCGTGAGTTGCTTGCGCTGCATGGCCAGGCCCCATTGCGCGATGGGACCCATTTTGGGGCTGATGCCCTGGCAGACCAGCAGCACGTCGATCTCAATCACCAATTGCTGCGCATCGGGCGTATCGATGATGACGCCTGTGAGCCGCTGGTCGCGGCTGAGTGCGGCACTGACCTGACCCGCCTCAAATGAGATCTGACCCGAGGCACGCAGGGCTGACAGTTCTGAGAGCTCTGCCGCGTCTGCCTGCAAACTGTCACGTCGGTGCACCAGGGTCACGCTGCGTGCCTGGTTGTCACCAGGCCGTGCCAGGGTGACA
>PFKL01000016.1 GCA_002784245.1 Comamonadaceae bacterium CG_4_10_14_3_um_filter_60_75 | reverse complement strand
ATGCAGCGTGATTCAGCGCGGCATTTGCGCCTGGCCACCGACCTGCGTCACGCTCTGGCGCGTGACGAGTTGTTCTTGATGTACCAGCCGCAAGTGGCCATGCAGGACGGCCGGGTGGTGGGTGCCGAGGCCTTGCTGCGCTGGCAGCACCCTGAATTGGGTCTGATTTCTCCGGTCGAATTCATTCCGCTGGCCGAAGATACCGGCCTCATCATCCCGATCGGTGAATGGGTGTTGCGTACGGCTGCCGCGCAGGCGCGGGTGTGGCTTCATGGTGGCTGGCCCGGGTTTGTGATGGCGGTCAATTTGTCAGCGGTGCAATTCCGTCATGTCGAGCTTTTTCAACGCATTACCGCTGTTTTGACCGAGGTGGATTTGCCTGCAAACGCGCTGGAGCTCGAACTCACCGAAGCGATGGCGATGGACGATCCGCAGGCGGCCATGGCGGTGATGGACCAGTTGCACGGCTACGGCATTCGCATGTCGATCGACGACTTTGGCACCGGTTATTCATCGCTGAGCTACCTCAAACGCTTCAAGGTTTACAAGCTCAAGATTGACCAGTCTTTTGTACGCGACATCGGTACTGACCCCGAGGACAAGGCCATCGTCACCGCCATCATCAACATGGCCAGCAGCTTGGGTCTGCGCACCATCGCCGAGGGGGTGGAAACGGCTGAGCAACTGGCGTTTTTGCGCCTGCACGGCTGTAATGAAGTGCAGGGCTATTACTTCAGCAAGCCGCTCACAGCGCAGGCGTTTGATCAGTACCTGACGCAGCAAACCGCTTGACGCGACGCAAACTGGTGCGTTTGTCGCTCAAGTAACCAACGTGGCCAGTGCCACCAGCGAGGCAGTTTCAGCGCGCAAAACGCGCTGACCCAACGACACCAGGGCAAAGCCTTGGGACAGCGCGGCAGCCTCTTCGCCAGGGCTCAGGCCGCCTTCCGGGCCAGATAATAAAGTGACGTCGCTGCCAGCTGGCAAGCGATCGTCTGCCAAGGTGAATGTGCGCAGCGCCTGTGCATCTCGGCGCAGCGACAGCAGCAGTCGCGCGTCCAGCGAAGGCAGTGACTGCGCCAACCAGGCAGCGAGCGTCATCACCGGGTGAATCAATGGCACCTGGTTGCCGCCGCACTGCTCGCAGGCCGCTACCGCCACGCTTTGCCAATGTGCCTGTTTTTTGTCGGCGCGCTCGCCGACCAGGCGCAGCACACTGCGTTCGGTGACCAAGGGCTGGATACTGGCCACGCCCAGCTCGGCGGCTTTCTCCACCAGCCAGTCCATGCGCTCGTTGGCGGGCATGCCCACGGCCAGATGCACTCGTCGTGCAGATTCACGTTGGGTGCGGGCAAATTCACCTATCTGCACCTGCACTGCGCTGCGGCCCATTTGCGTCACGGTGGCGGCAAACTCGCCCGTCACACCGTCTTCGTCCTGGCCATTGAACAGCGTGATGGCATCGCCCGGCTGCAGGCGCAGCACCTGCACGTGACGCGCGGCACCCGCGGGCAAGTCCAGCAGCGCGCCAGGGGTCAGATCGGTAGGGCAGTAAAAGCGGGGCATGAGAAAGAGCTATTATGCTATATTAATAATAGCTTCTTGCGCTTGTTTTATATGGGCTAGAGGCCAATTTTACTATTGACGACCAAAGCCGAAGATATCGGGCTCGACAATGCCTTCGAGCTTGTCGACCAAGCGCAGCAGGGCTTTAAGTTCACGGTAGCGGTTGCAGGTGGCGCGGATGTAGGCGATAAAGCGCGGCGTGTCAGCCAGGTACTGCGGCTTGCCGTCGCGCAGCGTCAGGCGGGCAAAAATGCCGGCTACTTTCAGGTGGCGCTGCAAGCCCATCCACTCCACGCCGCGGTAAAACGCACCAAAGTCGTCGCCCACCGGCAGATCGGCCTTGCGCGCCTTTTCCCAGTAGCGCACGGTCACGTCCAGGCAAAATTCCTCGTCCCAGCTCAAAAACGCGTCGCGCATCAGGCTGGCGATGTCGTAGGTTATGGGGCCGTAGACCGCGTCCTGAAAATCCAGCACGCCAAGACGGGCCCCCACCATCAGGTTTCGAGGCATGAAGTCGCGGTGCACAAATACGCTGGGCTGGGCCAGTACCGTGGCGATGATTTGTTTGAACGTGTTGTCAAGCGTGAAGCGCATGGCCGTATCAATCGTCACGCCTTTGTGGCGGGTGATGTACCAGTCGGGAAACAATTCCAGCTCGCGGCGAAGCAGGGCTTCGTCGTAGGGCGGCAGCACATCCGGCTTGGCGCTGAGTTGCCAGGCGATCAGCGCGTCGATCGCGCGCAGGTACAGCGGTAGGTTGGCTTGCGGGTGATCTGTGTCGATGACCTGCATCATCGTTTGCTGGCCCAGGTCGGTCAGCAGCATGAAGCCTTGCGCTTCGTCCCACGCCAGCACCTCTGGGGCATGAATGCCAGCAGCCTGCATCAGGCCGGCCACCTTGACGAAAGGCTGGCAGTTTTCCTTGTCCGGTGGCGCGTCCATGATGATGCGGCTGCCTGATGCCGCGTCAATGCGGAAATAGCGCCGAAAGCTGGCGTCGGCGCTGGCCAGGCGCAGCGTGTCGGGCAACAGGCCGTTGGCTGCGCTGATGCCAGTTAACCAGGCGGCAAATGCTTGGCCGCGCTGGGGGTCGGTCCAGGCGATGGGTGCGCTGGTTGTGAGGGTGGAATTCAAAGACGGGGTGGTAGCGGTCATGGGCGAGTCATTCTACAAATCCGCCGTGCCTGAGGTGGTAATTGATGAATCTGCGGGGCGATGCGTTTGCGTCACACCATGTTGAAGCGCAACCCCACTGCCCAACGCGCTTCGACCCGAGGCTGGCTTCTGCCAAAATACCCGCCATGCGCCTCACCCCTGAACGCCATGAAACCAAAGGTATTGTTTCTATGAGTGCAATCGACATCCAGACCGACACGGCAGCTCTTGGAATGCAAGCAAAACAGGCCTCAGCCCTTATGGCAAAAGCGTCAGCAGCTGTCAAAAACAAAGCACTTCGCAGGCTGGCCGAACTGTTGCGCACCCATGTCGACGCCTTGCAGAAGGACAACGCCAAAGACCTGGCGCGTGCCGTTGCCGCTGGTTTGGCCGCGCCGATGGTCGACCGGCTCAAACTCACAACCACAGTGATCGAGACCTGCGCCCAGGGTTGCGAGCAGCTCGCCGCCATGGCCGACGTGATTGGCGAGATCATCGGTCTGAGAGAGCAGCCCAGCGGCATCCGCGTGGGCCAAATGCGCGTGCCCATTGGTGTCTTTGGCATGATCTTCGAGAGCCGTCCGAACGTGACGATCGAGGCGGCCAGCCTGTCCATCAAAAGCGGCAACGCCTGCATCCTGCGCGGCGGCTCCGAGGCGATTGATTCCAACAAGGCGCTGGCCAGATTAGTGCGGCAGGCGCTGGTGGAAAGCGGTCTGCCCGAGAACGCGGTGCAACTGGTGCAAACCACCGACCGCGCGGTGGTTGGTGAGCTCATCGCCATGCCGCAGTACGTGGACGTCATCATTCCACGCGGCGGCAAGGCGCTGATCGAGCGCATTAGCGCTGGCGCCAAGGTGCCGGTCATCAAGCACCTGGACGGCAACTGCCACACCTACGTGGACGATCCCAGCGATATCATCTTGGCTGTCAAAGTGGCCGACAACGCCAAAACCAACAAGTTCAGCCCGTGCAACGCCACCGAGAGTCTGCTAGTCGCACGTGGCGTAGCGGCTGAGTTCTTACCGCAGATTGCCAGTATTTATGCCGCCAAGGGAGTCGAGATGCGTTGTTGCCCCGAGGCGCTGGCGCTGTTGCAGAATTATAAGGAAAATTGGCCTCCAGCCCAGGTAAAACAAGCGCAAGCAGCTATTGATAGTGAAGCGTTCAAGCTCGTTCCAGCGACTGAATCGGACTGGTTTGAAGAGTACCTGGCACCGATCATCAGCATCAAGATCGTTGCTGGGGTAGACGAGGCCATTGCCCACATCAATCACTACTCAAGCCACCACACCGACGCGATTTTGACGCGCGACCACGTCCATGCCCAGGCGTTCCTGCGCGAGGTCGATTCGGCCAGCGTCATGGTCAATACCAGCACGCGCTTTGCTGATGGCTTTGAATACGGGCTGGGTGCCGAGATTGGCATCAGCACTGACAAGTTTCACGCCCGCGGCCCGGTCGGTATTGAAGGGCTGACCTCACTCAAGTACGTGGTGCTTGGCCAGGGCGAAGTGCGTGTCTGATTTTTACCAGGAGTTTTTATGAAATGGTTTTGTAACCCTGCGGCGATTGCCATCGCCTGCCTGATGGTGCCGGTTTGCGCGCCAACGTTCGCCAGCATGCCTATGGCGGCCGATTACGGCTGCGTCAACTGCCACGGCGCTTATCCGCGTGGCGAGTCGCCGTCGCTTGAGCAACTGGCTGGCAAGATGGCCAAGTACAAGGGTGACGACGCGGCACTGGCGCAAAAAGTGGCCAAGTACCGCACGGGCGAACCGCTGGAGCACATTGACGCGCACGAGCGCCTCAGTACCGAGGCGGCGACCCGTTTGTTGCGCTGGCTGGCTGAAGGCGCGCACTAAGCCCCTTGCCTCTGGCGGGAACTATTGCCCCGGTGTCGGGTCACTGTGGGGCCCATGTCCGGGCCTAAAATTCACCTCCACTCTTTCCAAGGTTTGCCATGGTTCCGCACCTGATTACTGCTTTGACCGGTCCGATCAACGAACTCGAGCAGCGCGTGCTCGACTCCATGCCGGCCATCGAGCGCTGGTTCCGGCTGGAGTGGATGGAGCACACGCCACCGTTTTACAGTTCGGTAGACATTCGCAACGCCGGTTTCAAGCTCTCGCCCGTCGATACCAACCTGTTTCCCGGCGGCTGGAACAACCTTTCGGGTGAAATGCTGCCGCTGGCTGTACAGGCGACGATGGCCGCCATTGAAAAAATTTGCCCCGAGGCTCGCAACCTGCTTGTGATTCCTGAAAACGGCGTGCACAGCAGTTTTTACCTGGCCAACCTGTTGCAGCTACAGCGCTTGTTCAACATGGCTGGTCTCAATGTGCGCTTGGGTTCGATCGATCCGGCGCTTAAAAAAGCCACAACGCTGGCGCTGCAAAACGGCGAGACCCTGACGCTTGAGCCGGTGCTTCGTGGCAAGCGCCGTCTGGGCCTGAAGGACTTTGACCCCTGTACCATTTTGCTCAACAACGACTTGCGTGCGGGTGTGCCCGGCATTCTGGAAGAGATTTACGAGCAATACCTGTTGCCACCGCTGCACGCGGGCTGGCCAACGCGGCGCAAGAGCACGCACTTCAAGGCCTACGAAGAAGTTGCCAAACGCCTGGGCAAACTCATGGGCGTCGACCCCTGGCTAATCAATCCGCTGTTTGACAAGTGTGCGGACGTTGATCTGGCCCGGGATCAAGGCATGGATTGTCTGCGCAACCAGATCGACGTGGTGCTGACCAAGGTGCGGCGCAAATACAAGGAATACGGCATCAAGGAAAAGCCCTTTGTCGTCGTCAAGGCCGACCACGGTACACACGAACTCGGCATCGTCACCGTGCGTGACGCCAAGGATACGCAGGCCTTGTGTGATCGGGTCCAGTCTTTGACCCAAGGGCGCAAGGCGCCGCTGCTGCCGCATGACTTTATGGTGCAGGAAGGCGTGCTGACGCAAGAGCGCGTCAACGACGCGGTGGCCGAACCGGTGGTCTACATCATGGACCGCTACGTGGTGGGCGGTTTTTACCGGGTGCACGCCGGGCGCGGCATCGATGAGAGTCTGAACGCACCGGGGTCAGACTACGTACCGCTGGCTTTCGAGCACAGCACGCAGTTGCCGCAACCCGGCGTCAAGCCCGGCGCCAGTGTGCCCAACCGTTTCTACATGTACGGCGTAGTGGGGCGTCTGGCCACGCTGGCGGCCAGCTACGAACTCGAAGCGACCGACCCGGAAGCTGAAGTCTACGACTGAGCCCTGGCTGATCCCGGTTGGCAATCTGACGCAAAATAGCGCTCTCTCTTGATATGGAGCCTGGCGGCTGGACCCGCCGGGTGACTGCTTGGCAACATCCCAAACGTCTCTGCGCGCGCTCACTCTCGGTGCCATTGGCGTTGTCTATGGTGACATCGGCACCAGCGTGCTGTACGCGGTCAAGGAGGTGTTTGGCACGGGCCATGTGCTGTTTACCCACGACAACGTGCTGGGCATCCTGTCGATTTTTTTCTGGACGCTCACGGTCATCATCTCGCTCAAGT
>PFKL01000009.1 GCA_002784245.1 Comamonadaceae bacterium CG_4_10_14_3_um_filter_60_75 | reverse complement strand
CTGGCGCATCGAGCCATCGCCAAAATAGCTGGTCGCCCCGCCCAGTTGCAGCGGCATGGCCGGGAAAACAAACGGGATCGCACTCGACGCCAGCAAATGATCATGGCTGATGGGGTCGCGCAGGCCGCGCCGCTGCGAGCGCGCCCACGGTTTCAGGTTGTCGCAGCCGTCAAAGAAAGTGATGTGCTCGCCCGTGCTGTAGCTTGATGCGGTCACCGCCAGTGCGTGCAGATGGCCGCTTTGTACCAGGCCGGGCAGTCGCTCCAGTGGCACCATCGTGTGCAACAGTTCAGCCAGCGGGCTGTTGTCGAGCAGCGATTTGGGTTTGACGCGCCGCCATTTGGCGATCAGCCAACCCAGCGACAGCAGCGTGACCCACTTGGCGCCGGTACGAAACATGCTCAGCGAATCGGCAAGGTAAACCTGGTCAGCGTGGAAATTGCGCCAGACACCGGCGATGGTGGCGACCGTGCGTTCAAATTGATCCGAGCCACAGGCCAGCGCGGCAGCGTTGATGGCACCAGCCGACGTGCCACCGATGATGGGGAATGGGTTTGGGCCGTGCTGCTCGCCGCACGCGCGTCGCAATTCGGCGATGGCTTCGAGCACACCCACTTGATAAGCCGCGCGGGCGCCACCGCCAGTCAACATCAGTGCGTTGAGCTGGGTGTCAGTTCGCGGCCATTCTGAGGGCGCAAAGGATTCGTCGGCCATGCCTGATTATGCGCAAGCCAGGGCGCTGATATTGACTCCTCTGGCGTGCAATCGGGTAAACCCCGATTCGCATGCTGGCGCCGGGGACATTGTGCTGTTGGCTAGACTCGGCGTTTTCGGAGAAACCCATGACTGTGACAGAACAAGCCCTGCAAGATGCGCTCAAAAGCGTGATCGACCCCAACACCGGACGCGATTTTGTGTCTACCAAAGCGCTCAAAAACCTCAGCATCAGCGGCGGCGACGTCGCTTTTGACATTGAGCTGGGCTACCCGGCCAAGAGCCAGACTGCCAACTTTCGCAAGGACCTGATCACCGCTGCCAAAAGCGTGGCCGGTGTGGCCAATGTGTCGGTCAACATCACCAGCAAAATCACCGCCCACGCGGTGCAGCGTGGCGTGGCCTTGTTGCCCAAGGTCAAAAACATTGTGGCCGTGGCCTCGGGCAAGGGTGGCGTGGGCAAGAGCACCACCGCCGTCAACCTGGCGCTGGCGTTGGCCGCCGAGGGTGCCAGCGTGGGCATTCTGGATGCCGACATTTACGGCCCCAGCATTCCGATGATGATGGGCATTGAGGGCCGCCCCGAGAGCGTTGACGGTCAGACCATGGAGCCGCTGGAAAACTATGGTGTGCAGGTCATGTCGATCGGCTTTTTGGTGGCGCAAGACGAGGCCATGATCTGGCGTGGTCCGATGGCCACCCAGGCGCTGGAGCAGCTGCTGCGCCAGACCAACTGGAAAGATTTGGACTATCTGATTGTGGACATGCCCCCGGGCACCGGTGACATTCAGCTCACGTTGTCGCAAAAAGTGCCCATGACCGGAGCGGTGATCGTCACCACGCCGCAAGACATTGCACTGCTGGATGCGCGCAAGGGCATCAAGATGTTTGAGAAAGTGGGCGTGCCGATTCTGGGCATTGTGGAAAACATGGCGGTGCACGTGTGCAACAACTGCGGCCATGTGGAACACATTTTTGGCGCCGATGGTGGCAAGAAAATGGCCACTGAATACAGCATGGACTATCTGGGTGCCTTGCCGCTGGCCATGCACATCCGCCTGCAAGCCGATAGTGGCAAACCCACCGTGGTGTCTGACCCCGATGGCGAGGTGGCGGGTCTGTACAAAGCCGTGGCGCGCAAGGTGGCGCTGGCGATTGCAGCCAAGAACAAAGACTTCTCCAGCAAGTTTCCGTCGATCAAGATTTCCAAGGAAACCTGAGTCAAACACGTCAATTGCCAGACACTTTTGACGTGTGGCATGCCTGTAGGATATACTTCTTAGGACGTATATCCACATAGGGGTCGATCATGCAAGTCGCTAAATGGGGAAACAGCCTGGCGGTGCGCCTGCCTGTTGCGTTGGTGCAAGAGCTGGGCATTGCCGACGGTGATGAACTGGTGCTGCAACCGCTGGCCAGAAAGCCAGAGCAGGCTGCCCGCGTGAGTGTTGCGCGCCAACTGAGCAAACTAGAGCAATTGCAGGCGCAGCGCCGGTTTCGTGCCCCTTGGCCTGCGAATTTTTCTTTTGATCGCGACGAGGCCAATGCGCGGTGAAAACGTTCATTGACACCAATGTGCTGATCTACTGGGTGGATGACAGCGCACGCGCAGACCGGGTTGAGCAATTGTTGGCGCAGCAGAGCGTCATCAGCGTGCAGGTGCTCAACGAATTTGCCAATGTGTTGCGTAAAAAGCGTGCCATGCCCGTGGCCGATATTCAGACGCTCAGCGATACCTTGATTGAGGTGTGTGAGGTGCATGATGTGCGTGTTCGCACGCACCAGTTGGCTCTGGGTTTAATGATCCGTTACAACTTTTCTTTGTACGATGCCAATATCGTTGCCGCTGCCGGTTTGAGTGGCTGTGAGGTGTTGTACAGCGAGGACATGCAGGACGGGCTCAACGTGAAATTGCCTGATTTTTCCACCGGAAACACTTTGAGCATTCGCAATCCGTTTCGGAGTTGATTTGTGGCGCGGTTGTCAGGCGATCCGTTTGATAATCTCGCCACCATGCAACCAGCTTTTTCCTCAACGGTGACACTTGCCACGCCTGTACAACTGCGCGCCAGCGCGCGCCCCAATCGTCGCGTCAACCAACTCAAAGGCCGCCCAGTCGATGCCCAAGCGCTCGCTGACGTGCGCACGCTCATCGGCGTAGCGCCCAAAGATGGCCACCCGCGTGACCTGCTGATCGAACACCTGCACCGGCTCAACGACCATTACCGCGCCCTGTTTGAACGCCATCTGGTGGCGCTGGCCGCCGAGATGCGCCTGCCGGTGGCTGAGGTATTTGAGGTGGCCAGCTTCTACCACCACTTTGACGTGTTGCGCGATGATGAGGTGGCACCCGCCCTGACGGTGCGGGTGTGCGACAGCATCAGCTGCGCCATGGCCTGTTCCAGGGATTTGCTGAAAACGCTGGACGGCACACTGGGCGAGGGCGTGCGCGTGGTGGCTGCGCCCTGCATGGGCCGCTGCGAGCAAGCGCCTGCGGTGCTGGTGGGTCAGCAGGCAGTGACCCAGGCCACGCCAGCGTCTGTGCAACAGGCGGTGCAAGCGGTTTTGACTTATAAAGAAAATAGGCCTCTAGCCCTTGATGGAAAAGCGCAAGAAGCTATAGAGTTTGCAGCATACGAGGCTTATCGCGCGCAAGGTGGTTACGCCTTGGCTGCCGCTGTGGTTAACGGTGAAGAGAGCGCCGAGGCGGTGCTGGCGGCGCTGGAGCGCTCGCACCTGCGCGGCTTGGGGGGTGCGGGCTTTCCCACTGCGCGCAAGTGGCGCACCCTGCTGGCGCACCCGGCCCCCAAAATGCTGGCGGTGAACCTGGACGAGGGCGAGCCCGGCACCTTCAAAGACCGCTACTACCTGGAGCGTGACCCGCACCGCTTTCTGGAAGGCATGCTGATTGCCGCGCAGGTGGTGGGCACCGAGGCCTGCTACATCTATTTGCGTGACGAATACCATGAGCTGCGCGCCATGCTCACGCGCGAGATTGAGGCGCTGGAGGACAACCCGCCGTGCCCGC
>PFKL01000090.1 GCA_002784245.1 Comamonadaceae bacterium CG_4_10_14_3_um_filter_60_75 | reverse complement strand
CTTCAAACTCAATAGCAACGCGGGTCAGCGCCAGCGGGTGGCACAGCGGGATCAGGTCGCTGGTTTTCTTGGCCGCCATGATGCCCGCCACGCGGGCAATGCCCAGCACGTCGCCTTTTTTGGCGCTGCCCGATTCGATGATCGCCAGTGTGGCGGGCTGCATTTCAATGCGGCCACCGGCGATGCCGATGCGGTGCGTGGCAACCTTGGCGGCCACGTCGACCATGTGGGCCTGGCCTTGTGCGTCAAAATGGGTGAGTGTGCTCATGGCGGTAGTCGTTTTCAAACAGGATGATGCGAAGGTGTTTACCGAACCTTTACGCGCGGCTGGCATCATACGGGCTCGGCGGCGCGGGCTTTGCCCTGTCGGCCGCCCCAGCCTTGCACCCTGATCCAATAAATTTATGAAAAACAAGCCTCCAGCCCTTATAAGACAAGTGGTAGCAGCTATTTTTTTAGGAATATCCAGCGTTGTGTTGCCGGTGGGCCTGCAGGCGCAAACCAGCCCGGCTGGTGCGCCATCCGGCAAGTCAGCGCTGCCGCTGCTGGGCGACGGCAGCGCCATGGCCAGCGCCGAAGAGCGCCGCCTGGGCGACCGCATTGCGCGCGAGCTCTACCGCGACCCGGACTATCTGGACGACCCGGTGCTGGCCGACTACGTGCAAGGCGTGTGGCAACCCTTGCTGGCGGCGGCGCGCGCGCGCGGCGACCTGACCGCTGAGCTGGACGAACGCTTTGCCTGGCAGATTCTGCTGGGGCGCGACCGCACGGTGAATGCCTTTGCCCTGCCTGGCGGCTACCTGGGTGTGCATCTGGGCCTGCTGGCGGTGGTGAGCAGCCGCGACGAACTGGCCTCGGTGCTGGGCCATGAGCTCAGCCACGTCACGCAACGCCATATCTCTCGCCTGATTGCCAAGGACAGTCAGCAATCGCCATGGCTCATCGGCGCGATGATTTTGGGTGCGCTGGCCGCCAGCCGCAGCCCCGAGGCGGGCAACGCGCTGATTGTTGGCGGGCAAGCGCTGTCGGCGCAGAGCCAACTCAACTTTTCGCGCGATATGGAGCGCGAGGCCGACCGCATCGGCTTTGGCGTGATGACGCAGGCCGGTTTTGAGGCCGCCGGTTTTGTCACCATGTTCGACAAGCTGCAGCAGGCCGCACGCCTGAACGACACCGGCGCCTACCCTTATCTGCGCAGCCACCCGCTGACCACCGAACGCATCGCCGACGTGCAATCACGCCTGCCGCTGGGCGCACCGCACCCGGGCGTACCCACGCCCACCATGCTGCATGCCATGATGGCCACGCGCGCCAAGGTGTTGTCCAATCTGGGCGTCGATGCGCTGCACCGCTGGCAACCGGTGGTGGAAGATTCGGCTTTGGCAACGCAGGCACCCGCGCTGCAGGCCGGCGCCTGGTATGGTGCCGCCCTGGCCGCCATCCGGCTGCGCGACGCGGGCACCGCGCGCGGTGATCTGGCGCGGCTGCAAACCCTGGTGGCCCATGATGCACAAGCACAGGCACCTGTGCGCTGGCTCGCCGCCGAAATTGACCTGGCAGCGCGCGACCAGCCACGCCAGCAGGTGCGCGCCTTGGCCGAACAGCTGGGCACCAGCGACACGGCGGACGCACAGCCGCGCCGCCCGGCCCTGTTGTTGCAGGCGCAAGCGGCGTTACAGTCCAATTTGCCTGACACGCTGGCGCTGTCAGCCCAAAACCTGCAGAAATGGTTGGCCATCTACCCGCAAGACGCGTTGGCTTGGCAATGGCTGGCCAGCCTGTACGCAGCGCAAAACCAGGCGCTGCGCGCGCTGCGCGCCGAGGCCGAAGCGCAGGCCGCCCGGCTGGACTACAGCGGCGCGATCGACCGGCTCAAAGCCGCGCAAGAGCGCATGAAAGCCGCAGGCGGCCTCAGCAGCTCGGCCGACCACATTGACGCATCGATCATCGACACACGCCTGCGTCAGGTGGAGGCCCTGCGCAAGGAGCAGGCACTCAGCCGCTAATGCTTGCAGCCGCAGCAGCGCGGCGCTTGCGCCACCAGCCTGCGCCGAGCACACCCAAAACCACCAGCGCGTAAACGGCCCAGCGGGCTGCGCCAAACACACCGCTAAGCCAGGGCTCGCTGACAATCATCTTCGCCGCAGTAAAAGCCAGCACCGCCGCACCGGCCTGGATGATGATCGGGAAACGCTCCACCAGCTTGAGCACCACCGAGCTGCCAAACACCACAATCGGCACGCTGATCAGCAGGCCGATGATGACCAGGTCAAACGCCCCGTGCGCCGCGCCAGCCACACCCAGCACGTTGTCGATACCCATCAGCGCATCGGCGACGATGATGGTTTTCATGGCCCCCCAAAAGGTGTTGGCCGACGACCCACTGTGCGCATCGCCATCGTCGTCGGCCAGCAGTTTGTAAGCTACCCACACCAGGCCCAAGCCACCGACGAGCATCAGCCCCGGAATTTTGAGCAACCAGACGACGCCGATCGTCATGACCGAGCGCACCGCGATCGCACCGACGGTGCCCCAGACGATGGCTTTGGACTTGAGGTGCGGTGGCAGGCTGCGCGCAGCCAACGCAATCACAATGGCGTTGTCACCGGCCAGCACCAGGTCAATCAGCACAATGGCCAGCAGCGCAGACCACCAGGCGGCAGAAAAAAGTTCCATGACTATTCAGCGAGTTGCAAGGCGGCGGATTGAACCACGGCCGGGCAATTCCTTTGACGCCCAGGGAAAAGCGCTCACTCGGCTATCATCCGCGCCCCATGGCGTTGATCCACATTACCGACATCGAAGCAGC
The DNA here is from genome assembly GCA_002784245.1 of Comamonadaceae bacterium CG_4_10_14_3_um_filter_60_75. Taxonomy (GTDB): domain Bacteria; phylum Pseudomonadota; class Gammaproteobacteria; order Burkholderiales; family Burkholderiaceae_C; genus Rhodoferax. The sequence continues at coordinate 1,429 of PFKL01000090.1, read as the reverse complement.
CATCAACTTTTGGCGCACGCGCAGCCCGCAGCGCGACGACGCGGGTCTGACTGCGCCAACGCGGGCGCTGGCCGAGGTCTATGGTGAGATGGCTTTTGCCCGCGCCAGCACTGTAGATGAATCAGCGCTGGGCGCGCAAGCACTGGCGGCCTGGCTGGCCTGGTACGAGACCACGCCCGACACACCGTGCATCGCGATTTGCTCCACCAGCCAAGGCGACACGGTGTGCAAGGGCTGCGGGCGCAGCTTTGACGAGGTGCAACGCTGGACCGAAATGACACCCGTTGAAAAACGCGCTACCTGGCGGCGCATCACCCTGGATGCCACCGCCTGGCGCTTCAACAAATACGCTGAGCGCGCGGTTTAGAGCGAAATGCCGCCCGAGACTTCGATCACTTCGCCGTTGATGTAGCTGGCTTCGTCGCTGGCCAGGAAGGCGTAGACATTGGCAATTTCTTCGGGTTTGCCCAAACGGCGCGAGGCCACTTTGTCAGCCATCTTGGCCAACACCTCGGGCGGCATGGCTGCCACCATGGGGGTGGTGATAAAGCCCGGGGCTACCGCGTTGGTGCGCACGCCCTTGGGGCCGAGCTCGCGGCTCCAGGTCTTGGTGAAGCCAATGACGCCGAACTTGGTGGCAGCGTAGTTGGTCTGGCCAAAGTTGCCATACAGACCGACCACCGAGCTGGCGTTGAGGATCACGCCGCTACCTTGCGCGACCATGCCGTCGGCCACCGCCTGGCTGCAGTTGAACACGCCACGCAGGTTGACGTTGATGACTTTGTCGAACTGCTCGGCGGTCATCTTTTGCAGGCGGGCGTCTTGCGTGATACCGGCGTTGTTCACCAGCACGTCAATGCGGCCAAACTTGGCCTTGACCTTGGCCACCACCTCGTCGACCTGCGGGCGGTTGGTGACGTCCATGACAAAGCCTTCGGCGGTGGCACCCAGGGCGCGGCATTGGGCCACGGCTTGGTCGACGCCTTCTTGTTTGACGTCACAGACGACGACGATGGCGCCTTCAGCGGAAAATTTAAGCGCGGTGGCCAGGCCAATGCCTTGTGCCGAGCCGGTGATGATGGAAACCTTGTTGGTGAGTCGAGCAGTCATGATGATCCCAGAGAGTTGTTAGTAGAAACCCTCAGAATTTTAAAGGCCGGACATTGCGTGAAGTTGACACAGCACAAAAGAACTACATGTTGTAAATCACCGTCACCGGCGCATGGTCCGAAAATTTCTCGCCCTTGTATATGCTCACTGACTGCGCGCCAGCAGCGATCAACGGCGTGGCCAAATGGTAGTCGAGTCGCCAGCCCACATTCTTGGCATAAGCCTGGCCGCGGTTGCTCCACCAGGTGTAGCAATCGTCGGTGCTGTCAGGGTGCAACCGGCGATACACGTCAACCAGCCCGCCTTCGCCCAGCAGCTT
>PFKL01000108.1 GCA_002784245.1 Comamonadaceae bacterium CG_4_10_14_3_um_filter_60_75 | reverse complement strand
GTACCAACGCGGCTCCCGGCTCATCACGTAAAAAGGCAATCACTGCGGAGGCATCCAGCACATAGGTCAGCACGGCAGCAGAATCACTCACGGGTGGCCTCGGCGCGGCGTTCGTTGATGAGTTCATCGCTCCAACGCTCGGCAGGATTGCCCATCCCCTTGAACAAGGCCTGAATCTGACGCAGTTGCTGCTCGCGGGTGGTCAGGAAGGCTGCGCCATCCTTCATCTCCCATAAAACGGTATCACCTTCATTGAGGGACAGTGCCTGCCTTATTTCCAAAGGAATGACAACTCGTCCACCATTTGACATTTTCATGCTGATCATCAATAAATCTCCACAATCATTAAAAAATGGCATTTTGATCGAATTCCGACACCAATGCAAACACCTGCGCATCCACCCGCTTGATCAGCGTCTCACGCTCCGCACTGGGCAAAAAGGCGTGCACATAGGCTTGGCGCATCAGGGTCAGCGCCTCCCACTGGCTCAAGCCATCTTCGGTCATGCGGGCAGCGGCCAGGTATTCAGCGGCCAGGGTGGTGCGGCTGATGGCCGGGTTGTCGGTGCACAGCGTCAGCGGCAAGCCCATGTGCATGAAGGTGCGCAAGGGATAACCCGGCAGCTTGGCAGTTTGTGGGTCGGCCGGGTCGGCAAAGCCCACCACTTCGCGGTTGGAGCTGGGGCACAGCTCCAGGCAAATGCCCCGGTCGCGAAAGCGTGCGGCCAGCAGCGGATGGTCGGCCAGGGTGAGGCCGTGGCCGATGCGGTCGGCGTGCAGGTGGTAGGCGGCTTGCCAGATGTTGCTGGCCGCTTCGCCCTCGCCGGCGTGGATGGTAATGGGCAGGCAGGCTTCAAAAGCCGGTGCAAAGGCTGCTAGCAGCCCGCTGGTGATGGCTTGGGCCTCGTCGCCAGCCACGTCTAAACCCAGCATGAAATCAGGTGCCAGCGCTTTCAGATCAACGGCTGATAGCACTGCTTTTTGTAGCAGTTCGGGGGTGCGGCGGTCCAGTATCCAGACAAAGCCGATGCGCGGTGCGCCGGGGTTGGGGTGCTTGCCTGCCTGCACCTGTGCGCCAGCGTTGCGCAGCGCGGTTTGCAGGTCGCGCACAAAGCTCGCCGGGTCTTGTGGGCGGTATTTTTGGGGGCTGCCACGCAGCTCCAGGTATGCCAGACCTTCGGCGTGTGCTTGGGCAACGATGGCTTGGGCGTAAGGCGCCAGCGCTGCGGGGTGGCCCAGCAGCGCCGAGCCGCTGAGTTCGCCCGGGCGCTCAAAAGCGGCAAAGCCGTGGACGCTGGTTTTCAGGGCGATGCGGGGCTCGGTCACGCCGTACAGGTTGTGCTGCAACTGCGCGTCGCTGGCGTTGCGCAGCAGCGTGGCGCAGCGCTCGGCACGCAGCAGGGCACCTGCGGGGTCGCCAGGCTGCGGCGGCAACGCCGCCAAACGCGCTGGCCAGTCCCACGGCCATTCATCTTCTGATAGCAGCCAGCTCACGTCTGCCAAGAGTTGGAGCCTGTTTTCTTGGGCAATATTGCGCCGGATATGTTCAGCCACCTGACGCTGGTCGTCCAGTCCCAAGCAGCCGCCCAGATGACGGTGCAGGTCGGCTTTGGGCAGCGCGGTGAGCCAGTCGGCGTGCGCCGGGGTCAGCGGCGTGTGGCGCAAACGCTCGATCTGCGCTGGCGGCAGGCGGTACAGGCTGCGCCAGTTGTCATGGTGCTCGGTTTGTGCCAGTTGCGCCAAAAAGTTGCCCATGAGCTGGCTGCTTTGGGTTTGGCGCTGTAGCAGCTCGCGGTACAGCGTGTCGCCCTGCGCGGGCAGCTGCCAGGCCTGTGCTTGACCAGGGTTGGCCAGCGGCAGGGCAAAACGCGTGCTGTCAATGCGTTGGCCGTCAATGACGATGTCCAGCAGTTCGTTGCGCGTGCCCGTGCCGGCAATCAGCGGGGTGATGCAGGCAGCCAAATCAGCCGATAGCGCCTGCGCCATAAGCCTGGGCTGCTCTGCTTTTTCATCTGCTGTGCGGGCAAACAGGCCGGGCGGCGAGGGCTCGGGGCTGACCACATGCAGCCAGGCTTTGGCGCCAAACTGGCTGCCAGCGGTTTGCAGGTCGGCGCTCATGGTTTTGCGCCCGCCGGCCAGTGACAACACCAGTTGCCCACCTGCCACCTGTTCGCTGGCCAGCAAGGTGGTGCGCAAGATCAGCTCGCGGATGTGGCTGCACTCGGCCTGGCTGGCCAACTGGTCAGTGCCTGCCGCCGCCCAGATGCGCAGCGGCAGGGGTGCGCCCAGCAATTGCCACCAGGCGTGCAGCCCGGCCAGACTGGCCTGGGTTTGCGCACCCTGGGTGGTGCAAATCCACAGCTCGTCGGGCGCCTGGAGCTGGTGCTGTGCGCGCAGTGCATCCAGTGCGGTGCGCTGTGGGTGGTGGGCGTACAAGTCCAGCACTTGCGGGGCGAGCCAGCCCATAATTTCGGGGATGACGGCCCAGCTGGCACCCAGGGTACAGAGGAGGATGTTTTTGGGCGTAAAGCTCATTTTTGTTGTAGCAGATAGTGGGCAGCCAATCTGCTCCAGAGTTCAAATTGTTCGTTTTGAGCGATGTCACTGGCCGGGCGAAAACCCAAACCCTGCAGTGCTTCACCCGCGACGGGATGCGGTGGCAGGGCAGGCAACCATTGGGCGGTGTAGAGCAGGCCCAGATGCACCCGGCCGACGGGGCTCATGCCTTCGTAGATCAGCGCTTGCAGCCGCAGGTCTTGCAGTTGGGTGGCATCGGCTGCCAATTCTTCGCGCACTTCGCGCAGCAGGGCACGCTGCAAGGTGGTCTGTGAGTTGATGGGTGAAATTAGGCTGTAGCCCTTATTCTGCTTGCGCAAGGTGCTATCAATCCCATTGTGTTTGCCAACCGGCTCGGCATCTTGCGAATCGACGTGCCCGCCCACGCCACAACTGCAGCGTCCGTCAAGGCGCGCGTCGCCACCGCTGCGTTGGTAGCACCAGAGATGCCCGTCAGCGTTGTGCAGCGCCAGGTAGGGTATGAGTTGCAGCCAGGCTTCGTCATGCTCGGCTTGGGCGCGGATGTGCCATTGCGCGTGCTGCAAAAAGTCGAGGCTCGGCAACGGCCAGCAGCCGGATTTGGGCAGTTTGGGTGCGCAGGTGCGGGGGATGGTGAGGATGTGGGGCATGGGCTGAGCCAGCTCGGTGAAAACACCCGGCCAATCAGTCGGCAGCAACTTGCTGCGTTGCTCGATAAGTCAGATGCTCGGGTGCATCTTGGAACACCGCGATGATCTGAGTCAATCCAACTGGTGCGTGCGCAGGGAGTTCAAAGCTGATGCGGTGCGATTCATCCACTTGGTAATCGAATTGATAGGCTCGCATGCCGGATACCTTCGGCGACGCTTGTTGGTTCTCACCCGCTTGTGGTTTTTTTGTTTGATGCATGGATCATTGGCCTCGAAGTGCCGAAATTTTGAGTTTCTTGCGCTCATCCCTGCCCCAGGGCGCCACTACTTTGGAGAGGCACTGTTCCAGCATGTCAGCAAGCGCGCCTTTGTCATGGCCCGACCATTGGGGTTCAGCCAGGGCTTGCGCTGCCAGTTTGTTGGCGTCCTGAAACAAACCTGCCTTGGCAAGGTTGGCCTCCTGGTGTTTGAAGTTGCCGTGCGGGGGCATCTTGCTGGCCCAGTTCTCGCATTTTTGGCGCAGTGCTTCAATCAGTTGGCCTTGCGCACTCATGCTGGC
>PFKL01000076.1 GCA_002784245.1 Comamonadaceae bacterium CG_4_10_14_3_um_filter_60_75 | reverse complement strand
TAAGCCAGACCGCCCGGTACCAACCCAATGAACCGAGCCCAACGCAAACCGGATTGTTCGTCTTCGAACCCGTCAATCCATTACCCCAACTGAGCTTTCTATAATCGCTGCAAACTTTTGAGCCTACAGTCTTGCAAGCCTCCAACACGCCATCTTCGTCGCCGCTTTCCCTGATCTCGCAAGACATGCGCGAAGTGGATGCCGTCATTGCGCAGCGCCTTGATTCCGGCGTACCGCTGGTTGGGCAGGTATCGCGTTACATCATTTCAGCCGGTGGCAAACGCCTGCGCCCGGCCCTGCTGCTGCTGATTTGCGGTGCATTGGGATTCAAGGGCGCGCAGCGCTTCAACCTCGCCGCCGTCGTCGAATTCATCCATACCGCCACCTTGCTTCACGACGACGTGGTCGACGACTCGTCCATGCGTCGCGGCAACGCCACCGCAAACGAAACTTTCGGCAACCCGGCCAGCGTGCTGGTCGGTGATTTTTTGTACTCGCGTGCTTTCCAGATGATGGTCGACGCGCAAAGCATGCCGATCATGAGCGTGCTCGCTGACGCCACCAACGTCATCGCCGAAGGCGAAGTCATGCAGCTCATGAACATGCACAACCCGGCGCTTGACGAAGCGGGCTACGTGCAGGTGATCCGCTCCAAGACGGCCAAATTGTTTGAAGCCAGCGCCCGCGTTGGCGCCATTCTGTCTGGCGCCACGCCTGATATCGAAGCCGCCTGCGCCGGTTACGGCCAAGCCTTGGGTACCGCATTCCAGATCGTTGACGACGTGCTCGACTACACCGGCGACGCCGCCGTGATGGGCAAAAACCTGGGTGATGACCTGCGCGAAGGCAAAACCACACTGCCGCTGATCGCCGCCATGCAGCGCGGTAACCAAACCGAGCGTGATTTGATCCGCTCGGCGATTGAGACTGGTAACGTCAAACAGATCGACGCCGTGGTTGCCATCGTCAAATCGACCGGCGCGCTCGACGTTGCGCGCCAGGCAGCCAGCGCCGAAGCGGCGCGCGCCATTGCCGCCGCCGAGACTCTGCCCGGCAATGACTACACATCGGCTTTGCTACAATTAGCGGCTCAGCTTTTGGGGCGTCAGTCTTGACGATTTCATTAAAGAGTTTTTCGGAATGTAGCGCAGCCTGGTAGCGCACTTCGTTCGGGACGAAGGGGTCGGAGGTTCGAATCCTCTCATTCCGACCATATAAATCAATGGGTTAGCTCTGTTACGGCGCTAACCCATTTTGCTTTCCGGCTCCAATTCAGTACCTACTGCCGCGGCATGAACCACTGACGACCTTACTGGCGCACCACCAGTCGCTTGCCAGCGCGCGCTGGCGTGATCTCTCCGACGACACAGGCGTCGGCAAACCCTGCTTGCCTGAACGTGTCCAACACCTGGGCCACCGCCTCTGGCGTACAAGACACAAGCAGACCGCCGCTGGTTTGCGGATCGGTCAGCAAGGCCTGTTCTACGGCAGCAAAGTCAGTTGGCAACAGCACCTCAGCGCCATACGCCGCCCAGTTGCGCCCCGACGCACCCGTCACATTGCCAGCCACCGCCAGTTCGCGTGCGCCACGCAGCAGCGGCACGTTGGGCCAATCGATCTCCACCGTGCAATTTGCGCTACGGGCAATCTCCAGCGCATGACCCGCCAGCGCAAAACCGGTGACATCGGTCATGGCATGCACGCCGGGCAGGCCCGCCAACAGCGGGCCCGCTGTGTTGAGCTGTGTCGTCGCTGCCATCATTTGGGCGTAGCCGGCGGCGTCCAACTGATCCTTTTTTAGCGCCGCCGAGAGGATGCCTACTCCCACGGGTTTACCCAGAATCAACTTGTCCCCCACCTGCGCGCTGGCGTTGCGCTTGACCCGGCTCGGATGTACCAGGCCCAGCGCGACCAGCCCGTAAATCGGCTCGACCGAGTCGATGGTGTGACCACCAGCGATCGGGATGCCAGCGGCGCGACAGACGCTGGCGCCGCCTTCCAGAATCCGGCCAATCGTCTCAACGGACAGCACGGCAATCGGCATGCCCACCAGCGCCAGCGCCATGATTGGCGTGCCACCCATAGCGTAGACGTCGCTGATGGCGTTGGTCGCGGCGATGCGGCCAAAATCGTACGGATCGTCGACGATCGGCATGAAAAAATCTGTTGTTGCAATCAGTGCCTGATCGTCGTTCAACTGATACACCGCGGCGTCATCAGCAGTTTCAATGCCTACCAAAAGCTCTTTCGGAATCGGCATCGCTGAGGTGCCCTTGAGGATGCTGGAGAGCACGCCCGGGGCGATCTTGCAACCACAACCGCCGCCGTGCGACATGCTGGTCAGGCGCGGCTCGCCAGTGGGAGTGACTTTTGGATTTGTCTTGGTGGATTGGGTCATAACGCACTGACTGGCAAAGGTAAAGACGCATTATCGGGCCCCTGGCCCGACGTACCCCCCCGCAGAGCTTGACCTGTCTGAGGCCAACGCAGATACTCGCGCCCAATAACTATTTGGAGACAGTTTTGACCAACACAAACCATCCGCAAGACGCGCAAGACACACAGCCGATAGCGCCGCACGCCAGTTACCTGAACGCACCTTTGCCTCACATCGGTGCGTGGACACAGTATTTCATGAGCGCCGAGATCCCCGTCATGGCGTCGACCGCGCGCACGCTGGAAGAATTGCGCGCCAACGAGGACGATGTTGACGCCAACATGCTCACAACGGTTATCCAGTCTGACCCGCTGATGACACTCAAGCTGCTGGCCAAGGTGGCCAGCATGCGTCGGCCTGGCTCAGCCACAGAGACCGAATCGGTGATCACTTCGTTGGTGTTAATGGGTATTTCGCCGTTTTTCAGGCATTTTGGTCAGCAGCGCACGGTCGAAGACTGGCTGGCTGACCTGCCTGAGGCGCAAAAAGGGTTGCAGTTCCTGCTCAAACGTGCCGAGCGCGCGGGCCAATTTGCCCTCGGGTTTGCCATCCATCGGGGCGACACCGACGCCACCATCATCCACCAGGCCGCGTTCTTGAATGACTTTGCCGAAATGCTGCTCTGGCTGCACGCGCCCGAGTTGATGGTCAAGATCCGCCGCGCCCAGGAAGCTGACTCAACCCTGCGCTCCAACATGATCCAGCGTGAGGTGCTCGGCCTCGAGGTAGCCGATTTGCGCCAGGCGCTGATGAAGCTCTGGCGCCTGCCCGAGCTGCTGGTCAATATCAGCGACGACCGTCACGCCGAGCGCCCCAACGTCAAATGCGTGGTGCTGGCGGTACGCCTGGCGCGCCACACCGCCGTCGACTGGGACAACGCGGCCATTCCAGACGATGTGGAAGACATCGCCAAGCTGCTTAACGCCTCGCCACGGGCAACTTTGGGCTTTTTGCACAAGATCGACCACCCCATCCTGGAAGCCACTTCCCTGGAACCCACCACGCTTGGCGAACTGGACTGACCGGTTCCCACTTCTTTTGGCAATCAATTTATTGCGCGCATTGAACTTTTCTATTAGCACTCTCTCTAAGCGAGTGCTAATATCAGGTTGTTTCGCAATAGGAGTATCGCCATGACTGTTTACGCTGCCAAATCAAGCAACGCATTGACGCTGGCCAACCCTTGGGCAATCGTCCCTGCACTGGGCAATCTGGACGCTTATATTTCGGCGGTTAACCGCATGCCCATGCTCACCCTGGAAGAAGAGCAGTCGTTTGCCCGCAAATTCCGTCAGGACAACGACCTGGAGGCCGCTGGAAAACTCGTCTTGGCACACCTGCGCGTGGTGGTGTCTACCGCCCGCCAGTACCTGGGCTACGGGTTGCCACACGGCGACCTGATTCAGGAAGGCAATGTTGGTCTCATGAAAGCCGTCAAACGCTTCGACCCCGACCAAGGCGTACGCTTGGTCAGCTACGCCCTGCACTGGATCAAGGCTGAGATTCACGAATACATCCTGAAAAACTGGCGCATGGTCAAAATGGCCACGACCAAGGCGCAGCGCAAGCTGTTTTTTAACCTGCGCTCGATGAAACAACGCTTTCGCAGCGCCGACGCCGTAGCCGACCTGGACAGCCACCGCAACACCCTCAACGACAGCCAGATTGACGCCATGGCCGCCCAACTCAACGTCAAGCGTGAAGAAGTCATTGAGATGGAAGCGCGCCTGGCCGGCGGCGACGTGCTGCTCGACCCCAGCCCCTCAGACGACGGTGAAGACGCTTTTGGCCCGATCGCCTACCTGACCGATGCCGCCCACGAGCCCACGGCGATGATCGAAGCGCATCACCGCGACCTGCTGGCCAGCGATGGCCTGGCGCAGGCATTGGACACACTGGACGCGCGCAGCCGCCACATCGTCGAAGAGCGCTGGCTCAAGGTCAACGACGACAACTCTGGCGGCATGACGCTGCACGATCTGGCTGCCGTTTACGGCGTCAGCGCCGAGCGCATCCGCCAGATTGAAGTGGCCGCGCTGAAGAAAATGAAGAAAGCGCTGGTCGAGTTTGCTTGATGCCTGCGCCGGTACTGACCGTCATACACTCACTAGCCTTCAGCGCGGTCGCCGCCTGAAGGCTTTTTTATCGCCCCTCATCACTTTGTGGAGTTGCACCATGGTTTTGACCCATCGTCGAAATGCTTTTTTATTGATAGCTGCTTGCGCTTGCTCTACATGGGCTAGCAGCCAAAATGTCATTAAATCTGCAGGCTGGCCGAGCAAGCCCGTACGCATCATCGTCGGTTTTCCTGGTGGCTCGTCGCCTGACCTGACCGCCCGCACGTTGGCCGAACCGCTGGCCAAGGCGCTGGGACAGCCAGTGATTGTGGAAAACAAGGTCGGCGCTGGTGGCAACATCGCCGCCGACCTGGTCGCCAAAGCCACCGACGACCACACGCTGGGCCTGATGATCAATGGCAACCTCACCACCGCCAAACTACTCAACCCCAAACTGCCGTATGACCCGTTGAAAGACCTGCAACCCGTCAGCCTGGTGGGTGTTTCGCCCTTGGTGCT
>PFKL01000197.1 GCA_002784245.1 Comamonadaceae bacterium CG_4_10_14_3_um_filter_60_75 | reverse complement strand
TGCCGCCGGTGGTGTGCATTGCCACACAACTCAACCAGGTGCTGGTGAATTTGCTGGTCAACGCGGCTCAGGCACTGGACAAGGACAAGCAAGGCACGATCACCGTGCGCAGCGGCGCGTCCACTGACAAGGTTTGGTTGGAGGTCGCAGACAACGGTTGTGGCATGACGCAAGAGGTTCAAAAACGCATCTTTGAGCCTTTTTATACTACCAAACCGGTGGGGCAGGGTACGGGTTTGGGTCTGTCAATTTCTTGGGAGATCATTGCGCGTCACCATGGCACTTTGGAGGTCAACAGTTCACAACGTCAGGGCACCACGTTTCGCATCACCTTGCCGCAACACCAGCCACAAAACCGACAGGTTTAGCGTGCGGCGGAGCTCAGAGAATCCTCACGCACGTTCACCACCAATTCGGTGCCCCCAATGCGCAGGAAGTTCGCAATCTTCCCAATCAAGCGTGCATCGAGCTGGTGACCCGCAGACAGCATCAACATGCCGCTGGGTGTGACCAGGTCGCGTGAGAGCACCATACCAGGCCGGAGTTCGTCCATGTTAAGCGCCACTTCACGCACCGACTCTTTGCGCGTGGCTTCTGGCTTGGGCTCATCAAAAAGCGATATCAGAGCAGCAACCACCTGGGGGTCGTAGCGTTTGCCGGTGCTGTGAGTCACAATGATTCGCGCCTCTTCGGGTTTGAGTTTGGCCTGCGTCAAGGTGCCGATCTGCATGTTGTCGTAGTCGCTCGCTACACTCAAAATGCGCGCGCCAATCGCAATCTGGTCGCCGCTGATTTGCTGTGGAAAACCGGAGCCATCAAAGCGCTCAAATTGCGTGGTGATGATTTCCGACGCTTCGCGCAAATCAGGCAGCGGCAGCAGCAGCAATTCGGCCTGTGCGGTGTGTTTTCGGTAGGCATCGAGTTGCTCGGGCGTCATCATGGCCACGGGTGTGTTCAGCAGCTCGTCAGAAAAACCAACTTTGCCAATCTCGTGCAACAGCCCGGCAACAAAAATCTGCTGCACCAGCTTGTTGTCCAGGTTCATCTTGATGGCAATGCGGCGCGACAAATCTGCAACCCGGCGCGCGTGTCCTGATAAATTGCCCCCGCGCATTTCCAGCAGGGTCGAGAACACCTTGATGGACGTGAAAAAATTGGCTTTGAGCTGCTCGTTGGCCAATTGCAATTCGCGGGTGCGCGCCTGCACCTTGTCCTCCAGGCTGGCATTGAGCTCCTTCAGGGCTTGGTTTTGCGCAAGGGTCAAGGCTTCAAGCCGCATCTTCTCGCGGCTCAGCGCTTGGTGTTCGAGTGCGCCTCGGACCATCAAAATGATGTCGTTGTCATCCCAGGGTTTGGTGATGTAGCGGTAAATTTCGCCGCGGTTGACGGCATCGATGATGGCGCTCACGTCCGAGTAGCCGGTGAGTAGCAAACGCATGGTGTCAGGCCAGCGCCTGCGCACCTCGGCGAGGAACTGTGCACCATCCATCACCGGCATACGCATGTCAGAAATAACCAGATCAACAGTTTGGGCGGCCATCACCTGCAATCCTGCTGCGCCACTTTCTGCCGTGATGGTGGTCCAGCCTTTGCCTCGAAAAAGACGCTTGAGCGCCGACAGCACATTAGGTTCGTCGTCCAGGCATAAAACTGTGGGCAGGTTTGGCGCCACCAGATCGGCAGGTGCAAGTGATGCTGCTGTCATATTCTGTTACTCAAACGTTATCGACCACAGCGACATGGTCGGTCTGCTTCAGTGGCAAACAAATCCTGAATGTGCTGCCGACGCCCACCTGCGACTGCACGCTGATGCTGCCACGGTGCTTCTGGATAATGCCGTAAGCCAGTGACAACCCCAGCCCTGTGCCCTTGCCTACCGGCTTGGTGGTGAAAAAAGGCTCATAGATGCGATTCAGGTTTTCAGGGGGAATGCCCTTACCGGTATCCTGAATTTCAACCCAGACTTGATCCCCCTCCTGACCAGTGCGGATGGTGATGGTGCCATGGCCCTCGATGGCGTTTGCAGCGTTGACCAACAAATTCATGAACACCTGATTGAGCTGAAACGGAAAGCATTCGATATGCGGGATGCCGGCATAGGCCTTGACAACCTCGCACTTGTATTTGAGCTCATTCCACACCACACGCAAGGTGCTTTCCAAGCCAGCCTCAATATCGGCGTACTGAAACTCCGCTTCGTCCACATGCGAAAAGTCTTTTAAATCTTGCACGATACGCTTGACGCGCTGCAAGCCGTCAATCGATTCCTTGAGCAGATCAGCCATGTCGGTACGCAAAAAATTAATGTCAATGTCTTGCGCAAGATGTAACAGCTGTTGCTGCTGCGGACCAGGCAATGTCGATTGCGCTTGCTCGTACGCGGCTATCAGCTTGAAAATGTCCTTGACATAATTTTGCAAAGTACCCAAGTTGGAATTAACAAACCCAACCGGGTTGTTGATCTCATGCGCCACACCCGCTGCGAGCTGGCCGATAGAGGCCATGCGCTCAGACTGGAGCAACTGATTTTGTGCTGCTTCGAGCTTCTGGATCAACAAACTCTGCAACTCTTTTTCGCACTCCAGCTTTTCATTGGCCGCATTCAAATCAGCGGTGCGCTCCAGCACACGTTCTTCCAAAAAATCGCGTGAATCGCGGAGCGCTTGCTCTGCCTGCATGCGCTCGGTGATATCCTGAAAGCTGAACACGCGGCCAATGGTTTGCTCGTACAAAAACTGGGGTCTTGAGCTCACCTCAAAGATGCGCCCGTCAACATGGTGCAGCAGCGCACGGGCTTCATCGTTGCGCATCACCGCATTGAGTTGCTGTCGCAACAGCTCAGACTCGTTAACTTGCGAGACAACAAAGTCCAGGATACGACCGTCATCCTGCCAGTTCAAAAGTTCTGACGGAATATCCCACATTTGGCCAAACATACGGTTCATGCTGCTGACCTTGCCATGCCAGTCCAGCACCACAATACCGTTACCGGTCGATTCAAGCGTCGCGCGCAGTTGCGACAAAGTATGCGCCAGGGCTTCTTCTGCAACCCGCTCCTGTTGCGACGGCACGGCACTGATCATCAGCATGGGTTTATCGTCAGGCGTGATCACCACCACACTTTTGCGTACCGACATCAAATCACCACCGCTGCGCCGGTATTGCGCCTCTTGATCGGCCACTTGCTGGTACTGCCCGGCCTGCGCGTCCTGCCAGTAAAACAAGTCTTTTAAATCGGTTTCCACATCGGTGATTGGCAATCCCTGCAGCTTGCCAGACTCGTAGCCCAACGCGCTGTACGCCGATGCGTTGGCCAGTTCAATTTGCAAATTTTCAGGGTTGACCAGCAGCATCAGCTCAGGGCAATGGTCTAGCATCAGGCGTGCAAGCTCAATCATGGTTTGTTCCCAGTAGCCTTCTTGGACGACGCGTCAAAGTAATAACTCACCCGTGTGCGCGGGCTGAGGTAGTTGAATATCTCTCGTGGAATCTGGATTGGGCGTATGGCTTTGGCAATGTTCAGGTCAAGCTCTGTCTCCATGTCCAACAAAATCGCTTCTTCTTTGGGTATTTCTGCGTCGTAAATCATCACCACCGGCTTCATGGGCCTGGCGGTGTTGACCGTAGCCACCATGCCAACGGAGCCATTGGACAGTTGCACGATCGTGCCAGGTGGGTACACACCCAAACAGCGAATCAAAACCTGCAAGAACTTGGCGTCAAACTTGGTGCGCAGCTTGGCAAACATCAGCGAAAGTGCCTCATGTGGAGTCAGCGCGTCAGCCAAATTGGTGGGGTTGCACAACTCATCGTAAAAATTGGCAATAACCACCAAACGTGCCAGCGGGTTTATGGCCTGGCCCTTGAGTTTGGCTGGGTAACCGCTACCGTCGTCGAGCTCATGGTGTTCGCGAATGATGGCGATGGCGGGTGCAGCGAGCTGCATGCGCTTCGCAATGTCAACACCAAACTGGCAATGCATCTCAAACAGACCGCGTTCGGCTTGCGTCAATGGTTCGATCTTGAGGAGAATTCTGCTGGGAACCTCCTTGTGTCCGATGTCGTGCAACAGGGCGCCCAAGCCCAATACACCGGCCACCTCAGACGGCAGGTGCAGGTCGCGCGCCATCATCAAGGCCAGCATGGTGACGTTGAGCGAATGAAAGTACAAATCCTCACCACCCAGCTTGTCGCCCATCACCTGAATGGCCAGCTCTGGCGCCGACAGGATCGAGTCCGCTATTTTGGTAACCAAGTCCGTGGCCTGAGCTACCGTCTCCCTGGGTTGGCTGTAAAGGCTTTTTTCAATGTTATGAATAATGCCCACGGTGTTTACAAAAGCGCTCTCAATGCGTTGCGCTTGTGCGCGCTGCTCTTGCATACGCTGCATCATGAATCGTTTGCTCTGCAAGATGGTTGAATTCGTTGCACTCGTTGCAACCAAGTCTGGCGACTCGGCTGGTTGCTCAGGAGCGCGTGTTGGCGTCAGGCTACCGTCTGCTGCTGGCACCGCAATTTTGGATGTGTCTTTTGCGTGCATCGCCGCCGGGTCGCTGAGCTGCGGATTGATGCGAATCTTTTGCACTCCCAACGCCCGGATTTCAGCGAGCTGGACAGCGGATTTGATTTTGAAGTGGTTAAACGAAAACGGATGTTCAAACCACTTCAGATCCAAGTAAATGTAATGCCCCACTTGCAGCGCGGCCACAGGTATTGTCAGTGACTCAACAGGCTCCACACAATCACCTTGTCGACTTGTCAGACTGGCGTTGTTGCAATGCGTCCTGCAATCGCCGATTAGCCGCCATCAGCTCCCGATTGGTGTTTTGCAACTGACCCTCCAATTGACGGTTTTCTTCAAAGACTTGCCGGTGCGCAATGGCTTGGTTGATTTGATCGCGCAGCGCATCGTCGTCCCATGGCTTGGTCAGAAATCGGTAAACCGCGCCTTCGTTGATGGCATCGGTGACCGACTGCAATTCGGTGTAGCCAGACAGCACGATGCGAATCGTGTCCGGGTAAAGGGCCTTCGCAGTCCGCAAAAACTCCACACCCGTCATTCCTGGCATGCGTTGATCAGACAAAATAATGTCCACGCGGTGCTCAGCCAGCACGCGCAGACCTTCATCACCACTGTTGGCGGACAATAATTTATGACCGTCGCGGCGAAACAAGCGCCTGAGCGCCGACACAATACTGGGCTCGTCATCTACCAGCAAAAGAGTGCGCTGGGGTTTCTTGAAATGCAACAAATGTTCGGGGAGCTGGCGCACTTGCGTGAACAAGGCTTCAACTTCTGTGGGCGTTACCGGCTTTGAAAAAAAGTAGCCTTGAATCTCGTCGCACAGGTTGTTGCGCATGATTTCGCATTGAGCTTCGGTTTCAACCCCTTCGGCGATGGCTTTCATGCCCAAGCCATGCGCCATGGAAATGATTACCTTCACCAACATCATGGCGCTGGGGTTGGTGGTGATGTCGCGCACAAACGACTCATCAATTTTGACCTGGTCAAACGGAAAACGCTTGAGGTAGCTGAGCGACGAATACCCGGTGCCGAAGTCATCCAGTGAAAGTTTTACGCCCAGCGCCTTGAGTGCCCGTAGCATGGCCTCGTTGCGCGGTACGTCGTCCATCAGGGCGCTTTCGGTCACTTCAATATGGATCTGTGCCGAATCGACGCTGGATTTTGTCAAGGCGTCATGCACCTGGGCCACGAAGTCGTTGTCGCGAAATTGCAGTGGCGAGGCATTGATGGCGATGTGGGGAATATCAATTCCCATGTCCACCCAGTGGCGAATGTCTTGACAAGCCCGATTCAAAACCCATTGGCCAATGGCAACAATCAGGCCAGCTTCTTCGGCAAGCGGGATGAATTGCGCCGGCGACACATTGCCCAGTTCAGGATGGGTCCAGCGCAGCAAGGCCTCCAGACCACAAATATGACCGGAGTGCAAAGCCACCTGTGGCTGATAGACCAGGCTCAACTCCTGGTGCGCGATGGCCAGCCGCAAAGCGCGGGTCATGGCATCACGCGCCAGCGCCTGTTCGTAAAGCTCGACGCTATAGAACGCATAGGCGTTACGCCCCTTGTCCTGGGCGCGATGCATGGCTATTTCGACAGCCTTGAACAACGCCTCAAAATCTGCACCGTTGTCCGGGTAGCTCACGATGCCGATCGATGCGGTGATGCTCAGCTCTTGATCACCCAGCTTGCAGGGTTGCGCCAGTTTGCCCAGCAGTTCTGTCGCCAAGTGGGCAGCTCCCAGATGATCGGTACCAGGCAGCACCAACACAAATTCTTTACCACCCAAGCGTGCCACCGTATCTTGTTCACGCACCGACTCACTCAGCCTGCGCGCCATCTCCACCAGCAATTGGTCGCCCTGCTGATGCCCCAGCGTGTCGTTGATGTTGCTGAAGTGCGCCAGTGTCACCAGCATCATGGTCAGCGGCTGATTGGCGCGTTGCATCATACTCAAGGCCAAAACGCTTCGATCATGCAGCAAAGTGCGGTTGGGCAGGCCAGTGAGTGGGTCAAAGTGTGACAACCATTGGATGCGACTCTCAGCGGCCTTGGTTTGGCTTAAGTCGCTGAAATTGGCCACATAGTGCGTAATTTTCCCGCGCTGGTCAATCAGGGCGGAAATAGCCAACCACTCTGGATAAATGCTACCGTCCTTCCTTTTGTTCCATATCTCGCCTGACCAATGTCCTGCGCTGGTCAGTGCATCCCACATGGCCTTGTAATAGGCGATATCTTGGCGACCAGAACTCAGAATACGCGGATTTTGCCCTAGCACCTCCGCACGGTCATAACCCGTGATGAGGCTGAAGGTAAGGTTGACCATGACAATGGTGCCCGCTGCATCGGTCACGATGACACCTTCCTGGGTTTGCTGAAAAATTTGGTTGGCCAGTTGCAATTGCTGGTCTTGCTGTTTACGCTTGGCAATGTTTCGCGTAACCCCCACAATACCGATCAACTGCTGTTGCTCGTCATACAAGCCGCTAGTGGAGACCTCGGTCCAGACCTTGCTGCCGTCCTTGCAGGGTTGCTCAATTTCCCGTTGAAACGATGAAAACGCCAACCCGGCGGCGTGATCAACCCTGCTTTTCTCGATGGCTCGCTGCACCAAAGCAGCATCCTCTGTTGCAACAATATTGGACAAATTTTTGGCCATCAGTTCATTGGCCTTGTAACCGCTCAGCAATTCAACAGAGGGACTGATGTAGGTGAAGTTGCCCTGCAGGTCGGTAGTCCAGATCACGTCGCGAATGTTCTGGGTCAGCAACTGGAGTTGATGCTCACTTGTGCGCAAGGCAAGTTCAGCGCGGCGCCGTTGCACCACATGCCAAATGGACTCCGAGATCAGGCGCACCGTCTCTACGTCGTTGTCGGTATAGGCAGTGGCCTTGTTGCCTACACCGGTCATCATGCGCACCAATCCGTTGGCCATGACAGGAACGCTGATCAGGCGCGCCAGGTGTGCATGCCCTTGAGGCAACCCGTGTTTGTTCGTGGCGTTAGCGTAATCGTTGATGACCACCGGAGCGCGCTGACGCAAGGCATCGGCCCAGATGCCTGCCTGACTCACCGGGTAATGGTTGTCATAGGCGGCAGTGCAGTAATTGGACAATGTTGCCTTGGACCAGGCCACCAGTTCAATGGTTTCCTGATCGTCGTGCACCAGGTGAATAAAGGCGATTTGGCTACCCGTGAGTTTTTCGGCCAGTTCCTGACCATATTGCATGAAGGCTCGCTCACTCATGGATTCGGCTGCTACAGACAGGGTCAGCAAGGCCTCTGACAGAAACGATTTCCGCTCAAGTTGCGCTTTAATCTGCAACTGCTCAGTCAGGTCGCGAACCACCATGCAGGTCAGCTTCCTGCCGTCTGCGCCTTGAAAAACCTGAGACAAAACTTCGGCTGGAAACTTGCCCCGACCAGGTCTGACAAAGTTGAGTTCACCCGAAAAATGGCCCGTGCGCGAGCGCTCGGCCAGGGCTTCAGGTAGACGCGGGTCTGACAGGTCGACTAAATCATTGCGATGCAATTGCAGCATCTGGGTTGAGTCGTAACCGAACAACTGGCAAGCTTGGGCGTTGGCTGCCACGATAGCACCGTCAACTTGCGTCAACAAAATGGCATCCATGCTGTTCTCAAACAGCGCGCGATATTGTTGTTCGCTGGTCTTCAGGGCTGCCTCTGAAGCCTGTGCCAGCGCCAAAGCCGCTTGCTGTTGGTTCATGGCTTCAAGGATACGCAGGAGTTGATGCCGAATCAGCGCGTACAGCAACACTGACGTGACCGCGACAAACAGCCAGCCTTTGAAGGTGCTGACCTGGGCGAATTGGATCAAGTCGGGGAACAGCCAAGCTGCAACTTGGTCTGAAAACCCAATCCAGAGGCTGGCTACGAGCGCGTAAACCCAAACCAGCCGTGCGGCGCTGGTGCTGGCTTGTCGGACATGGGATGTAACGGGGGTCAAAGTCATGTTGCAAACATTTGCACTCTGATGGTTGTGCACCGCAGTCTACACAGCAGACTGGGCTTTATGTGAGCTAACGCTGATTTACCCACCCACTTTCTTTGCAAAACTTGATTTGGCGCATAAAGACCTGCGCGCAATGTGAATCCGCTTTGCGCATCAAGGCGAAGCGGATACCTTGACTCAGCCCTGGCTGTTTTGCAAGGCCGCGATACGGTCTTCCAGCGGCGGGTGGGTCGAAAACAAGGCGCCCATGCCACCGGCAATACCCAAGGCCGCCACGCTCTTGGGCAACTCACCCGGCTGCATACCGCCCAAGCGCGCCAGTGCGTTGATCATGGGCTGCTTGCGCCCGAGCAGTTGAGCCGAGCCCGCGTCAGCACGGAACTCACGCTGGCGGCTGAACCACGCCACGACAATGGCGGCGGCAAAACCGAGCACGATGTCGAGCACCAAGGTGGTGATCATGTAGCCAATGCCCGGGCCGCTGGAGCGCTCGTTGCCCTTGTTCAGGAAGCTGTCGATGGCATAACCGATGACCCGGCTCAAGAACACCACAAAGGTGTTCATTACGCCCTGGATCAGCGTCATGGTGACCATGTCGCCGTTGGCCACGTGGGCGATTTCATGGCCAATGACGGCCTCGATCTCTTCGTGCGTCATGCCTTGCAGCAAGCCGGTGGACACCGCCACCAGAGCCGAGTTCTTGAACGCGCCGGTGGCAAAGGCGTTGGGTGCACCTTCAAAGATGCCCACTTCAGGCATGCCGATGCCAGCGCGCTCGGAGAGCTTGCGCACGGTGTCAACAATCCACGCCTCGTCCTGGTTGGCCGGATGGTTGATGATGCGCACCCCCGAGGTCCACTTGGCCATCGGTTTGCTGATCAACAGCGAGATGATGGCGCCACCAAAACCGATCACCAACGCAAAGCCCAGCAGCGCGCCCAGGTTCAGGCCTTCAGCCGTCAGGTAACGGTTCACCCCCAACAAGCTGGCCACCACGCCCAGCACCGCCACCACCATCACATTGGTGAGTACAAATAAAAGAATGCGTTTCATGATTTCCTTGTCAGTAAAAAACAAGCGGCCTGGCCGCGAGATGGACGCAATGGTAGTGGCGCATGCGCGAAATTCAAGTTAACGCAGCGGCAAATCCACACAAGACCGGGCGAATTGCGCGGCTATGGCCGGGGCGATTGCATGTCGCGCGCTGCCCGGAAAACCGTCGGATCAGCGTAATAGTCCGGTACGTCATTGCCCAGCCACCAGCCAGGCACCCCCAGCACTGGCAAGTGCGCAAACGGTTTGCCCGCGAGCTTGTCGGCGCTCAGATCAGCAGCCACCCAGGCATCTATATCCGCTATGCTGTTTGTAGCTTCTTGCGCACGGTAGACATGGGCTGTGATCGATTTTCTTGGGCAAACCAGCTTCTCCAGCAAAGCGTGGCCAAAGAGCACCAGCTGCGCCTCTTGCCACTGCCCACGCAGGTCGCCAAACACCTGCTGCCAGTTTTTGGCCGCCAAGGCGTCCCACAAGGCATCGGGGGCGAACAGGAACGCGACGTTTTCGTCAAACACGGTGAGCGCATCACGCGCCGGGCCACGCACCGGGGCAATACCAGTGCGCGCGATTTGTGCCATGTGCAGTTGGTTCAGGCGGGCTTTGGTGCGGGGAAAGTGCAGCCACGCCAGGCCATTGAAAAAGTCATGCAAGCCCTCACGGGTTGGGCACTTCTTGCTCTCAAAAATATATTTTTCGTAGGCTACGCCAGCGGGCAGATCGGCTTGCGGCACGAAGTGCACTGGCGCTACGCCTGGGTCAGGCCAGAGGGTGCTTGCTGCGGTATTCAGCGCGGCGGGCTGGGACTGGCCAGCGATGACTTGTTGGGCTGCGGGTTCGCCCACCGCGCGCCACGGGGCTAGCCAAGGAGCATGCCAGTGGATGGCGGCGAGTTCGTTGCCAATGGCCTGATTGGCTCGCCCCGCTGAATTGGGGTCAGAGCCCAAATCGGTGCTGCGTTGTGGGGTGCGTCGCGCGTCACAGCCCGAATTGGGATCTGACCCCAATTCAGCTACCGACTTCAATTCAGTGCCCCACCACGCGCCAGGGCAAGGCCTCGCCAGCGCACAAGGGTTTGAGTTCAGCCTGGCCAAAGGCAAACTTTTCCGGCACGGTCCACGCCTCGCGCTTCAGGGTGAGCGTGCTGGTGTTGCGTAGCAGGCCGTAAAAATCGGCCCCGTTAAAGCTGGCAAAGGCTTCGAGCTGGTCGAGCTTGCCGACCGAATCAAACGCTTGGGCGTAGAGTTCCATGGCGGTGGCTGCGGTGTAGCAACCGGCGCAGCCGCTGGCGTGCTCTTTCAGGTGCACCGGGTGCGGCGCGCTGTCAGTGCCCAAAAAGAATTTGGCGCTGCCGCTGGTGGCTGCTGCCAGCAAGGCCTGGCGGTGCACTTCGCGCTTGAGTACCGGCAGGCAGTAGTAGTGCGGGCGGATGCCGCCGGTAAACAGCGCGTTGCGGTTGAACAGCAGGTGGTGCGCGGTGAGCGTGGCCGCAGTAAAGCGATCGGACGCTTGAACATATTGCGCCGCATCAACCGTGGTGATGTGCTCAAAGACAATTTTCAGCTCGGGAAAATCGCGGCGCAGCGGGATCAGCTGGGTGTCGATGAACACCGCTTCGCGGTCAAACAAATCAATTTCTGGCGCGGTCACTTCGCCATGCACCAGCAGTGGCATGCCCAGGCGTTGCATGGCTTCGAGCGTCTTGTAGGTGTGGCGCAAGTCGGTCACGCCGGCATCGCTGTTGGTGGTGGCACCGGCCGGGTAGAGCTTGACGGCCACCACACCTGCGTCTTTGGCGCGGGCAATTTCATCGGCGGGCAGCTTGTCGGTGAGGTACAGCGTCATCAAGGGCTCGAACGCCACCCCCTGCGGCACGGCGGCCTGGATGCGCGCCTTGTAGGCAAGTGCCTGCGCCACACGGGTGACTGGTGGGCGCAAATTGGGCATGATGATGGCGCGGGCAAACTGAGCGGCGGTGTGCGGCACCACGCAGGTCAGCGCGTCGCCGTCACGCACGTGCAGGTGCCAGTCGTCCGGGCGGGTGAGGGTCAGCGTCTGTAGCGAGGGTTGCGGTGAAGTCATGGCGGGATTATGGGGTGTCGGCATGCGCAACGAGGTAGTCCCACAGCGCCTGCGCGTCGTGCTTGGGCTCGCTCTGCGCGGTGCGCCCTGCGGTCGCCGTCGGCTTGGTCGCCTCGCGGTGCAAAGGACGTTCGCGGTAGGCGCGCACTTCCATGGTGATATGCAAGTCTTTGAGTTCGGGCGGCGCGGCGCTGACGAGTTTTTTGGCACGCAACTCTTTTTGCACCGCACTCATCGGCAAAAACGCGATGCCGTGGCCTTCGAGTGCCATCGCTTTGAGGCCCTCGGCCATATCGGTTTCATACACGCGGTCCAGGTGGATCGGCGCACTGCTGCGCTTGAGGATCAGTTCCACCATTTGTCCGAGATAAGCGCCTTGTGCGTAGCCCAAAAAAGGCAGCGGCCGCTTGGGCTTGCCAGGCAGCTCGTAGAGCGGGTTGCCATGCGCGTCGGGCTTCACATAGGGCGCCACCAGCTCCTGACCCAGCGTCACCATCTCGTAGCGCTTGGTATCGAGCTGATTGGGTTGCGACGGATGGTGGTAGGCAATGAGCAGGTCACAGCTGCCTTCCACCAGACGCATCACCGCGTCGTGCACGTTGAGCGCAATCAAGCGACTCTTGATCGGGCCAAAGGTGTCGCGCAAGCCCGACACCCAGGCCGGAAAAAACGTGAATGCCAGCGTGTGCGGCACAGCAAATTCGATCACATCCTGTGCCGCCGTGGCGTGCCCGCGCAGCATGGCACGCGTGGTCTGCAGCGCCTGCAACACCTCCAGCGACTGCGCGTAAAGCGTCTCACCGGCAGGCGTCAGGCGCGTCGGGTAGCTGCTGCGGTCCACCAGGTCGGAACCAGCCCAGGCTTCGAGTGACTGGATACGCCTGGAGAACGCCGGTTGCGTCACGTGGCGCAACTGTGCCGAACGGCTGAAACTGCGCGTCTCGGCTAGGCTGACAAAATCTTCAAGCCATTTGGTTTCCATCAGCCACGACCGTTTCTATGTCAGCAAGGCCAGATACGCTTCGCGCGTTGGCGGGGCCACCGCCGCCAGTACCTGCGCGTAGGCGGTCTGGTGGCGCGCCAGCAGGCGCGCCGACGCGACGATTCTGGAGCGGCAAAACCAGTGGCAACTGTGCTGGAACAAAAACAGCTCGGCCATAAAAGTGAACGCTTTTTGCTTGGGTGACTGCCCGGGCTGATCTTTTTCAGCCTGCATCAAGGCGTGGGCGTGCAAGCTGAGCAGCTTGCGTGCGTCGATGCACTGGCTCGACCACCAGCGCGTGGCGAAAGGCAGTGCCAGAGGCAGCTTGCTGATGCGGGTACGCGCCTCATCTTCTTTGGAGAAATCCAGCACAAAAGCGCTGACCTGCGCACACAAATCGTGCTCGGCGCTGGCGAGCAAGCGCCAGATCGACAACTGCCGTTGCGCGTCAGATTCGCCTAACGCCCGCATGTAGCCCTGCACCAGGCTTTCCATGTGTTTTTCAATCTGGTAACGCCCCAGGTGCTGCCCCAGCAGCGCGATGCGTTCGTGCTGATCGCGCATATTGAGCAGACGCAAGCCGACCACCAGTAACAACAGAACAACGAGAGAATCCATCAGTGCAATCGGGCCAATAGGGTGATAAAAGGAGCACAAAGTGTAGCCCGCACGCCAGGCGTCCATGCCAAAATGACGCATGTTCCCCGATCACACCGCGAATCAAGCCCCGATTGCGCTGGACAAGTTTCCCGACCTAGCGCTGCCCGCGCTGTACCGCGCCGCCATCGGGCCACGCCAGACCGACTATTACCTCAAACGTTTTACCCAATTTGAGTCCTCTGGAAAAGCAGGGCTGTCGTGGAACTGGGCCGCTGGCGCCCTCACCTTCAACTGGATGCTGTTCAGAAAACTGTGGCTGCCCGCAGTCATTTATCTGCTCAGCGCGGTCATGTTGCCCCTGCTCTTGCTCGGCGTGGGTCGGCTGCTCTGGCACTGGCAGCCAATGACTGAAACCGGTGCATTGATGGCGGTGATTGTGGTCTTTTTTGTCGCGCCGGCTGTGTTGGGCAACGGTTTGTATTACCGGCAATGCCGCGCTGCCATCGAGCGCGCCATCCAAAGCTCGCCAACGCTGGAGGACGCGTGTCAGACGCTCGCCGCGCAGGCCAGCACGGGCCAGCGGCTGCAACGCATCGCCATGGTCAATGCGCTGGTGCTGGCCCTCGGGGCCGCACTCGCATTTCGCTTGCTTGATTTTTCGGCGCCGCAGGAGCACGCAGACGAAAATGCACCCGCACTGGCGGGCAAGGCAGCCAGCGCGGCCGCGGCGGTCACACGCTTGCCGGCCCCTGCACCTGTATCAGCGCCAGAAAATGCTGCGAGCAGCCCGGCGGTAAGCGGGTCGGCGGTGAGTCCGCCTGCCGCCGTCGCCAGTGGTGTCGTGGCGACGGTGGCCCCTGAACCCGTCGCGCAACCGGCCTCCAGCCCAGCGCCCATGGGTAGCGTGGCATCACAGCCAGACACCGAACCCACCCTGACGCCACCGCCTGCACCGGCAGCCACGGCTGGGCCTGCCGTGCACGGTGACCATTACGTCAACATCGGTCTGTTTGCCGACCCCGACAACGCACGGCGCGCTTATGTCAAACTGATCAAGGCAGGCCTGCCCGCCAGCCGTGAGGTGCTGGTGGTGCGCCAACAAAAAGTGACGCGGGTGCGCTCTGGCCCCTACGCCAGCCGCAAGCAAGCGCAGGCGGCCACAGCACGCATCAAAGCGCTGCAGCTCGACGCGGTGCTTGCCAAGCGCTGAGCAGCGATTTACATTGCCGAGACGAATCACACCGCCTGCACACCCCATGGCCAACATCACCGCAATCGCCCTCTCGGGCATGAACGCCGCACAAGCACAGCTCAAGGTAGCTGCGCACAATGTAGCCAACCTCAACACCGGGGGTTTCACCCGCCAGCAGGTCAGTCAGACCCCCCTGCCTGACGGCGGCGTCGCCAGCACCGTGACCAACGCCAGCGCACCCGGCCCGGCACGCGAAGCCGACCTGGTAGAGCAGTTGCAAGCCAAGAACGCTTTTTTGGCGAACCTGGTTGTGTTCAAGACGCAGGACAAGATGGCCGGCGCCTTGCTCAATGAGCGCAGCTAGAACGCGCTACTCCGCACTCTGCTGCAGCGTCCACATGTCGGCGTAACGGCCATTTTTACCCAGCAGCTCGGCGTGTGAGCCGCGCTCCAGAATGCGGCCGGCTTCCATCACCAGAATCTCGTGCGCATCGACCACGGTGGACAGGCGGTGGGCAATCACCAGGGTGGTTTTGTTCTGCGCCACGCTTTGCAACTCGGCCTGGATCGCGCGCTCGTTGGCGCTGTCCAGCGCGCTGGTGGCTTCGTCAAAAATCAGGATCGGCGGATTTTTCAACAAGGTGCGGGCAATCGCCACGCGCTGCTTTTCGCCGCC
This sequence comes from Comamonadaceae bacterium CG_4_10_14_3_um_filter_60_75, assembly GCA_002784245.1. Taxonomy (GTDB): domain Bacteria; phylum Pseudomonadota; class Gammaproteobacteria; order Burkholderiales; family Burkholderiaceae_C; genus Rhodoferax. The sequence goes on along the minus strand of PFKL01000197.1, from coordinate 16,598 downwards.
CGAGAGCTTCAGGCCACGCTCGCCGACCATGGTGTCATACCCCTTTGGCGTGGCGGCAATAAAGTTGTGAATATGCGCCGACTTGGCCGCATCAACCACCTGTTCGTGCGTGGCGCCGGGTTGGCCGTAAGCGATGTTGTATTCGATCGTGTCATTGAACAGCACAGTGTCTTGCGGCACGATGCCAATGGCCTGGCGCACACTCGCCTGCGTGACGTGTTTGATGTCTTGCCTGGCAATCAGAATCTGGCCGCCTTGCACGTCGTAAAACCGGAACAACAGCCGCGCCAGCGTTGACTTGCCCGAGCCACTGGGCCCGACCACCGCCACGGTTTTGCCTGCCGGAATCTCAAAGCTGATGTCGTGCAGGATGGGGCGCGCCGGGTCGTAGGCAAAGTCAACGTGCTGAAAGCTCACGCTGGCGTTGTTGGCTGACAGCGCCAACGGCAGCGCACCAGGCAAGTCAGCGATTTCACGCTCACGCTCCATCAGGGTGAACATCTTTTCCAGATCGGTCAGGCCTTGTTTGATCTCTCGGTACAGCACGCCCAGGAAACCCAGCGGGATGTAGAGCTGGATCATGAAAGCGTTGACCATCACCAGGTCGCCCAGCGTCATACGGCCATCGACCACGCCCTGGGTGGCGCGCCAGAGCATCAGCACCAAGCCGGCGGCAATGATAAGTTGCTGGCCGGTGTTGAGCACGCTCAAAGTGGTCTGGCTCTTGAGTGCCGCCTTGCGGTAGCGCTCCAGGTTGTCGTCGTAACGCTTGGCCTCGAACGCTTCGTTATTGAAGTATTTGACCGTCTCGTAGTTCAGCAGCGAGTCGATAGCGCGGCTGTGCGCAGTGCTGTCCAATTCGTTCATTTGTTTTCTGAACTGGGTGCGCCATTCGGTCACGGTGATGGTGAAGATGATGTAGAGCACCAGCGCGGCAATGGTGATCCAGGCAAACCACATGTCAAACTTGACCGCCAGCACGCCGAGCACCAGCGCCACCTCAATCAGGGTCGGGAAAATGCTATACAAGGAATAGCTGATAAGCGAGTGCACGGCGCGGGTGCCACGCTCAATGTCACGCGTCATGCCGCCTGTCTGACGCTCCAGGTGAAAGCGCAGACTCAGGGCGTGCAGATGGCGAAAAACCTGCAGGCTGATCGAGCGCGACGCACCTTCGGTGGCCTTGGCAAAGATCAGCTCACGCAACTCGGCAAACAGCGTGGTCGACAAACGCAGCAAGCCGTAGGCTACCAGCAGCCCCAGCGGCACGATCAACATAGCCTGCGCGCCGAGGCCCGCCTTGGGGTTCATGGTGTCGACCAGTTCCTTGAGCAGGATCGGCACGCCCACATTGGCGAGTTTGGCCCCGACCATGAACGCCAGCGCGGCGATGACGCGCCATTTGTATTGCCACAGGTACGGAAACAGGCGTTGCAAGGTGGCCCAATCGGAACGCTCAACGGACGCAGCCGACGCGGCGGCGTTCGTCGAGTTGGCAGGAGTGCCGTAGGAGGCAGAGGAGTGACGACGCATAAGAGACAATCTCAACAATCTTTTTTACCCCTGGATTGTGCCCATGTCTACAAGCCCCCACAGCAACACCCCCGCGACTGTGTCGTTACCGACCGACGAGAAGTTGGTCCTGAAAGTGATCCCGATGCCACGCGATGTGAACGCCAACGGCGATATTTTTGGCGGCTGGGTGATGGCGCAGGTGGACCTTGCCGGCGCGGTGATTGCTGCGCCCTACGCGGGTGGGCGCATGGCGACGGTAGCGGTGAACGAATTTATCTTCAAACAACCGGTTCGGGTCGGCGACATCCTGAGCTTTTACGGCAAGCTGGTGCGCATTGGGCGCACCTCGATCACCGTCAAGATCGAGGTCTACGCCGAAAACTTCCGCGCTCAAGGCAGTTACATCAAAGTAACCGAAGCATCGCTCACTTACGTCGCCATTGACGATACAGGCAAGCCACGCGAAGTGCCCCAACCCACCTTAAAAAACTAAACAAACCCCAGCCGCTTGGCTGCTGACAGCACCATCACCACATCATTGGTGGCGGCAGTAAACGGTGTGTTGGGCGCCAGCGCATCCTCGGCCTGGACGTACCGGCCGTCATTGATCAATTGCCCGACTTGGCCTGCCACTTGGTGAAAGTGCGCATGGTTGTTTACCAATGTGGAGAAGCTGGCGCGCTCGCGCAGCCGCTGCCCATCAGCGTAAATCCACTTGCCCAGGCCACAGCAATCGTCACGCGACAGCGAGGCCACATCAACCTTGTCCCCGGCGTCAATGGCGTCGCGCAGCTTGACCTTCCATTGCCGGTGTGCGTCGATCATGGCATCCACATCAACGCCTTCGACCAAAGCCGACGCCTGCGCCCCGGGCAGTCGGAACTCGTCAACCTGTGCCGCCATGCGCACCGCGGCACCACGCAAGGTGTTGGCCAACTCAGCCGTTTGCTCCACCAGCGCCGCGTTGGCCTGGGTGTTGCGGTCAAGCTCATGCACCGCCTCGCCGATCTGGCCAATGCCCAGGCTTTGCTCCTTGGCGCCGTTAGCCACCTCACCCAGCAGGTTGTTCACCTGCTCGGCGTTGCCAACGATCTGGTGCATGTGTTCGCTGGCCTGACGTACGATCTCGGTACCCTTGGCCACCTCGTCGGTGCTGGTGGTAATCAGGGTTTTGATTTCCTTGGCGGCAGCGGCACTGCGCCCGGCCAGCGCCCGCACCTCAGAGGCCACTACAGCAAAGCCGCGACCCTGCTCGCCGGCACGCGCCGCTTCAACAGCGGCGTTGAGCGCCAGGATGTTGGTCTGGAATGCAATGCCGTCAATCACACCGATGATGTCGCTGATTTTTTGCGACGACGCCTGGATGCGCTCCATGGTGTCGGCCACGTCCTGCATGACTGCGCCGCCCTGGCTGGCAGTGTTGGCGTTGCCACCGGCAATGTGCGCTGCTTTTTCGACCGATTCGGCGGTCATGGCTACCGTCGAGTTGGTTTGCTCCAGCGCGGCAGACGACTGTTCCAACGCCGCAGCGGCGGACTCGGTGCGCGCCGACAGATCGGTCATACCTTGTGAAATTTCCATACTGCTCTGCACCACGACATCACTTGCTTCGTGCACTTGCTGCACAGTTTGACCCAAGGCCAACTGCATATTGCCAAGTTCCTTGAGCATCGATGCCACCTCGTCACGACCGTCGACTTCAATCGTGCTACGCAGATCGCCCATCGAGATGGTAATCAGGTGGCGGCGCAGGGAGGCAAAGCCCTGAAGCATGGCGACAAAAAATCCCATGCCCAGATACGCCGCGACCAACTGGCACAAGATCGTGACCGTCAACGCGAGCCATAAATCCTGACGCAGTGCGCTCTGACGATCGGTCAGTATCGTCGCCAACACCTTCAGGTTATCTTCCACCTGCTTGAACTGTCCCTGGAGAGTTTGGTTGGCCAGCGCAACAAAGGCTGAGGCATCGCCTTCAAGGGTGCTCGCCCCCACCGGCACGTTCAGACGCACCGATTTGAGAAACGCGTCAGTTCCATTGACGGCACCGCGGGTGAGTTGTCGGCCGTAGTCGGGGGCGGCCTTCTGTACCTTGTCGAGCGACACCTTGGCCTGTGCCGTGTCACGCGCCAAGGTCGCCAGATAGCCCTCAAGCCGGGCCGCGTTATCAGGGCTGATCTGCCTGGCTTTGAGCGCAGTGCGCACCAAACCACGTATTTCCACCGTGGTCTGGATCACGTCGGGCGCGCGCAGCAACACCGCGCTTATCAGGTGGTAGCTGGGCAGATCGGGGTCCAGCGCCAGACCTGAACCGTCGGTCACCGCGTCCAGCAAATCAGCCAGGGTGCGCGACACGCCAATCATGCCTTGGTAAACCGCCTCGGGGTCGGCCTTGGTACCCGCTGCAGGTTGCGTCGCCTGCGCGGTCTGCACCGCGCTACGCAGGGCGGCAAAAGGGGTGTTGACCTTGAGCGAGGCGCCGACCTCGGCATCCACGGCCTGCAGCTTTGCAAACGCCGCATCAAAGGCCTGACGCGCCTGCGGCAGCTGTTCACCGCCTTCACCAAACGCCGCGTTGCGCGCCTGCTGACGCCAGACACCGGCCAGATCCATGGCCGGGTAGATGGCGCTGGCGTAGCGCACCCCGGCGAGCTCCTGGCTGGTTACATCGATGTTCTGCAACTTGCCTGCCACCATGACCCAAAGCAACCAGACCAGCGATACCGCCACCGCACTGGCGATGATGAGCATCTTGATGGGAAAAGTGACTTGCCGCATCAGCCGAACGGCGGGCAACCAAAGTGACCAGGACATGAGGGCGTTGACCAATTTATGCATAGCAGTATCCAAGACGATGTACGCAGAATTGTAGGTTCTGCAAAAGCAGCCCGGTCGGCACCAAGGCACGCAGCCGGTGCCGTTGTCAGGACACGATATAAGCCGCAGACCCGGTAGACATCAGCTTGCCGTCCGGGCCCATGAATTCCATGCGCGTGGAGGCCACCCGCGAGCCCAGTCGCATGACTTCGGCGCGCATCTCGAACCACTCACCAATGCCTGGGCGCAGGTAGTCCACGCGCAAGTCGATCGTGCCGAGCTTGGCAAAGCGCTGCAGGCGCTGTTGCGGCGTTTCGTCCATGTGGCGTGCGCCAATGGCAACCATCACCGCAAAACCACCCAGGGCGTCCAGACTGGCGCTGATGACACCACCGTGCAGGCGGTTGTAGAGGTAGTGCCCCACCAGCTCGTTGCGCATGTCGATGCGCGCCTTGACCCAGGTCGGGTTGATGGTCGTGATTTTGAGCCCGAGCACCCGGTTGAAGACGATCATTTCCTCGAAGATTTTTTTGACGCCATCGATGAACTCGTCTTCAAAGACAACTTCGGGCGCAATGACAGTGCGTTGTGGCATGGGTTCGAGCGCCGCGTGAGCAGGCTGGTTATTTCAGACGAAAAGTGGTGCGGATCAAGGCCATCGATTGCGGACTGTCCCACGCGCGCGCGCCAACGACTTTGTGCAGCACCCGCCCCTGCGCATCGACCAGCAAGGTCAGCGGCAGGCGGTCGGCACCAAGCATGTGTTCCAGCTCAAGCTTGTCATCAATGTAGTGGTTCAGCGTGGCCTGGCTTTTGCGCAGGAAACCTTTAGCCGCTTCCGGGAAATCGTCAGTTGAGATGCCGATCACGTTGAAGCGTTGGCCCAGGTCAGACCACGCCAGCCGCTCGAGCGAGCCCATCTCTGCAATGCACGGCGGGCACCAGCTGGCCCAGACGTTGATGACCAAGGGCTTGCCGCGAAAGTCTGCCAACTTGCGGTCTGGGCCGTTGAGCCCACGCATCATCGCCGGGCGCAAAACCGCGCCAACCTCGACCTCGCCCGGCGTTTTGGCCTGTGCGCCCAGCAAGCACAGCGTGACCATCACCCCTACCAATAGACGTTTCATCGCGCCCTACCCACCTTGTTGCAACAAAATCCGCACATCCGCTGCCGTCAGTTCAGGCTTGGTGCCGTAACGGGTGAACAGGCGCAGTTTGCCTTGGGTGTCGTAGACATAGCTGCCCGCGGTGTGGTCCATGGTGTAGCTGGTGGGCGTGGGGCCATCGACTTTTTTGTAATACACCTTGTAGTCCTTGGCCAGCGGTACCAATTGCTCAGGCGTGGGCACCAGGGCCAAAAAAGTGGGGTCAAACGCCTGCATGTACTCCTTGAGCATTTCGGGCTTGTCACGCTCGGGGTCGACGGTGACAAACAGGCATTGCACGCGTTCACCCTCCTTGCCGAGCAATTGGCGAATGGTCGCCATTTCGCTCATCGAGGTGGGGCAGACATCCGGGCACTGGGTGTAGCCGAAGAACATCATGACGACCTTGCCCGAGAAGTCCTTGAGCGTGCGCTGCTGTCCGTTGTGATCGGTCAGGGCAAAGTCTTTAGCGTAGTCGGCACCGGTAAGGTCGATCGCCGTGAACTGCGGCCCACGTTCAGAGCATGCAATAAATTGGCCTGTAGCACCAGTCAACAAAGCGTAAGTAGCTATTTTTTTAAGAGCTAGTCTTTTATTCATGGGGTGATCATAAACCGCCCGCCTGTCGCTCAACCCAAAATGTAGTGGTCGATCAGCAGCGCGGCAAACAAGGCACTGAGGTGGATCAAAGAAAAGCGGAAGGTCTTGCGCGCCAGCAAGTCAGAATAATCGCGCCACAGCCAGTACGCATAAAGACAAAAGCCAGCGTTAAGTGCCAGCGCCGCCAGCAGGTACAGCCATGAACTCATGCCGTAGATGTAGGGCAGCAGGCAGGCAGCCAGCAAGATCAGCGTGTACAGCAGCACCATCAAGCGGGTGAATTCACTGCCGTGCGTGACCGGCAGCATCGGCAAGCCCGACTTGCGGTAGTCCTCCACACGGTACAACGCCAAAGCCCAGAAGTGCGGTGGCGTCCACAAAAAGATGATCAAAAAGAGAATCAGCGCCTCGGGTCCGACATGACCGGTCATGGCGGCCCAGCCCAGCACCGGCGGCATCGCGCCAGAGGCACCACCAATCACAATGTTCTGCGGCGTCATTGGCTTGAGAATCACGGTGTAAATGACCGCATAACCGATAAAAGTGGCAAAGGTGAGCCACATCGTCAGCGGATTCACGCCCCAGTAAAGCAAGGCCGAGCCCAACGCGCACAGGCTGGCAGAAAACAGCAAGGTTTGGCGGTCACCCAGTTCGCCCTTGGCAGTGGGTCGCCAGGCGGTGCGTTTCATCTTGGCGTCGATGCTTTTTTCGATGATGCAGTTGAACGCCGCCGCCGCGCCTGCCACCAGCCAGATGCCCAAGCAGGCCATCGAAGCCACCGCGAGCTCGTGCCAGGACGGCAACCCGGGCACGGCGAGCACCATGCCGATCAGGGCACAAAAAACGATCAGCTGGATCACCCGCGGCTTGGTCAGCGCGTAATACTGCGCCCAAACCGTCGATCGCGGCGTGGCAAGGGGTGGCGCGGAAGTGCTCATGCCCGGGCCCTCGTCAGCACAGCGCTTTCCGGCAGGAGTTGCGTTGCCGGGTCCGGGCAGATCGTCATCATCCAGACCAGCAAGAGCAACAAGGCCGCAGCCCCGCCGGTATGCAGCAGGGCCGCCAGCAGCGGCCAGCCCAGCACTACATTGCTCAGGCCGGTGGCCAACTGCAATCCGATCAATGCTGCCAACAAACGCGCCGCCGAGCGCCACAACCACAAGCGGTTGAGCCGCCAGGCCAGCACAATCAACGCGGTCAACACCACCCAAGCCATCAGTCGGTGAACGAAATGAATCGCCGTCAGCGCGGCAAAGCTGATGACCTCGCCCTGCGCCGTCATGCCCAGCGGTCGCCAGAGTTCAAAACCCTGGCGCAGGTCCATCTCGGGCCACCAGCGCCCCTGGCAGGTCGGGAAATCGCTGCACGCCAGCACCGCATAGTTGGAACTGACCCACCCCCCCAAAGCCACTTGTAACACCAGCAGCGCGGCCGTCCAGACCACCAGACGGCGCGTTACAGCAGGCATCAGCCGCACTTCGACCGGACCATCCTTGCGTACCGCAGCAATGCAAAGCAGCACCAGCAGCCCCAGCGCCCCCAACAGATGCAGGGTGACGATGGCGGGAAACAGCTTCATCGTCACCGTCAGCGCGCCAAAAGCGCCTTGCAGGCACACCCACGCCAGCGTCAGCGTCGGTAACCAGGGCCAAGGCACAGTCACGCTCCCTGCTTTGGCAGCGGCGCGTTGGGTCCACCACTGTTTCCATGACCAAAGCATCAACACCACGATCAACGCACCCACGCCGGTGGCCAGGTAGCGGTGCAACATTTCGATCCAGGCCTTGGTGTGCGTCACCGGGCCAGTGGGCATGACGGACTGCGCTGCCTCAATGTGGTGACCCGCTCCCAAGGGCGAGGTGTTGCCGTAACAACCCGGCCAATCGGGGCAACCCAGGCCAGAGTCGGTCAGTCGGGTAAAGGCGCCAAAGAGAATCAGGTCAAAGGTCAGAAACAGCGTCAACACCCGCAGCGCTTGCATTTTGGGCGCCGGGCCAGCGGCGCGATGGCGCAGCCACACCCAAGCGGTGGGCCCCAGCGCAACGAGGGCCCCCAGCAACAGCAGGCTGGCGACCGGCGCCCAATCGTAAAGAGCTTGTGCTTGCATCATGTGGTCTGCTCAGGCCATTAACGCCCTGGCGCATCCCAGGCCAGCGATGCCCGCAACAGGTGCTCCATGTCGCGCCGTGCCTTGGCCGCAGCAGCCGTGTCAAATTGACCGGGCAAGCGCATCATGGCATTGCCCATCGGGTCGATAACGAAAATGGCGTCACTCATGGGCTGTGCCGGCGTCACCGGCAACCACTGTTGTAGGGTCTCTGGCACCAACCGCAGCACCGTGGCCTTGTCTTTAGCCAAGGCCTGCTGCAGCGCGGCGTCCACCGGCGCCTCGTCGCCCACCAGCCACACCCAGTCTACCCGCTCCATGTCCTTGCCCAAGGTGAGGCGGAACTGGCGCAACATCACCAGTTGCTTCTGGCAATCCTGGGTGCAGGCGCCACCATCGACCTTGACCAGCAACCACTGGCCTTGCAGACTGGCCAAGGGCAACTTCGTACCATCCAGGCGCGTGACTGTGGCTTGCGGCATCGGACGAACCGGCACGATCAACGCACCAAAAGACGCCTCGCCCTGCGGACGCACGACATAAAACGCAAAATAAGCCAGTAACACCGGCATCGAGCACATGAACACGATCGCCAGCAGCTTGAGGCGGCTGCTCAACAACGCGGGGCGCGCATCCGCACCAGGCACAGGCAACGAGTGCACCGACAGCTCCAGCAACTCGTCTTGCGGCGAAGCACTCATGGAGACACCTTCTTTCGCACGCTGGCGACGAGATAAAAAATCAGCAAGGCCAGCGCCATACCAAACCACTGAAACGCGTAACCTCGGTGCTTGGCAACCCGATCTTCGGGCGGATCCCAGCGTCGTACCAGTTTGTCTGCGGCGTCCTCCTGGTTTTGCAACAGCACCACCGGCTGCACCGCCTGACCCGTTTGGCTGGCGTAACGCGCCAGGTCAACGCGCAGCCACAACTGCGCCGACTCGGTCTGTTCAGACATCAGGAAGAATTTTTTGGTGGACGGCACCGACGCGATACCGTTGACGTTGACCAGGCCCGAGGGGACGTCGACCACAGGCAAGACACCTCGCCCCAGAGGCCAGCCGATCCAGCCGCGGTTGACCAGAATACGCATTTCGCTGCCTTCAATGTGCAAAGGCGTGATCACATGCACGCCGGGTAGACCATCCAACTGCCGGTTATCGACAAAAAATTGGCGCTGCGGCTCATAGAACCCGCGCACGGCAATAGGCGCATCGCGCAACTGCTGAGCGTCCACCCGCGCACCGCCCACCGGCACTGCGCCCAGCGCGTGTCGCGCTTGCATCGATGCCAATTGGGCTTCGAGGCGATCACCCTTGCCCGACTGCCATAGTCCCAGGTAGACGAACAGCAGCAAGCCCAGCAAGGTTGCAGCAGCGGGAATCCAACGAAAGTCAATGCGCACAGGGATGATGGGTGAAGGTGAAAAAACGCATAATGCGCTCAGGACATTTGCGCGAGGTATGTATGCTGACCAAAATTCTAATTCTGTTGACCTTGGCCCTGATTTTGCTCAGTCTATTCAGCGCCTTGGCGCTTCTCTACAAAAACGATGATCCATCCAAACGCCATCGCGTCGTTCAGGCTTTGACGGTGCGCATCAGTCTGTCAATTGGCCTGTTCATCACGCTGCTGGCCGGCATCTACTTTGGCGTGATTCCCGGACGATGACTCCCGTCTGGCACAAAAAAACCGCGCAACTGGCGCGGTTTTTTTGTGGTCGGCCGCTTAAAGGATGTAAACGAAAACGAACAAAATCAGCCAGACCACGTCGACAAAGTGCCAGTACCAGGCCACTGCCTCAAAGGCAAAGTGATTGTGCTCAGAGAAGTGGCCTTTCAGACCGCGGCCCAGCATCACCAGCAGCATGATGGTGCCCAAGGTCACGTGAAAACCGTGGAAACCTGTCAGGATGTAAAAGGTGGCGCCGTAAACACCAGCACCTAACGTCAAACCCATTTCAGAATAAGCATGCGCGTACTCGAACACCTGAAAGCCCATGAAGGTGGTACCGAGTAACACCGTCAGCAGCAGGCCGAAGTTCAGCTGGAACCGCTTGCCCTTGATCAGCCCCCAATGCGCCCAGGTCAACGTCGCCCCGGAGGTCAGCAGCAGCATGGTGTTGATGGCCGGAATGCCCCAGGCGTGCATCGGCGAAAAAGGGTCGCCCAGCGGACCGGCACTGGGCCAGGCACTGGTGAACTTGCCGTAGGGGCTGTACATCTCTTCAAAGCCACCCAACTCGGGCAGCGCAATGCGACGGATGTAGTACAAAGCACCAAAGAAGCAGGCAAAAAACATCACCTCGGAAAAGATGAACCAGACCATGCCGATCCGGTACGAGCGGTCTTCCCACTTGGTGTAAACGCCACGGATGTTCTCGCTGATGATCTGGCCGAACCAGCCAATCACCACGTACAGGATCAGCGCAGCGCCAGCGAGCATGCTCCACAAGCCAGCCGGTATGCCGTTGAGACGAAAAATGAAGCCCAGGGCCGTCAGAAAAATACCCACCGACAGGTAGGTGGAGTAATGGCTGGCATGGGGCACAAAGTAGTGCCCGCGAGCGACTGCGGTTGCGGCGTGTGTCATTGTTGTTTCCTCTTGTTTGGCTCAACTCTTGGCCTTGACGGCTTCAAAAAATGTGTACGAGAGTGTGACGGTACCCATGTCGGCGTCCAGCTTGGGGTTAACGACATAGACCACCGGCATAGTGCGTGTCTCATGCGGCGCAAAGGTCTGCTGGCTAAAGCAGAAGCACTCAAGCTTTTCAAAATACTGCGCCGCAACTGCTGGTGTGACGCTGGGAATGGCTTGCCCGACAAACACCTTGTCGCTGTGGTTGGTGATGGTGTAATTCATGCGCGAAATTTCGCCGGGATGCACCCGAAGCGTGAACGCTTCAGGCTTGAAACTCAGGCCATTGCCAGGCATCGTGTGGCTCAAAAACTCAACCTTGACAGTGCGCGAATAATCAATCTGGGTGTTTTTATCAACAACCGCAGCGACATCGTTGGTTTTGCCATTGAGGCCGGTAACCTCGCAAAACACGTTGTAGATCGGCACCATGGCAAAACCAAAGCCAACAAAAAACAACGCAACCAACCCAAGTTTGAGCGCCAGGCGGGTGTTGCTGCGCTGGCGCTCACCCAAGGTGTCGCGGCCTAGAACGGGCGATATTTCCATATGGAACCCAGAAAAATCGCCAGCACAATCGCGCCAAAGATGTAGCCCAGGCGCTTGTTGTCGCGCTTGCGCTTGTCCCATTCCTTGGCGTCAAAACCGTTCTTTTGCATGTCAGTCGAATCCATTGGACGTCACGGTGCTTATTTGATGACCGGCGGGGTTTCAAAGGTGTGGTACGGCGCGGGCGATGGCACTGTCCACTCCAGACCCTCGGCGCCTTCCCATGCCTTGGCTTCAGCCTTCTTGCCGCCGCGAACCGTTTGAATCACGTTGTAGATGAAGATCAAATGCGCAGCGCCCAGAATAAACGCGCCGATGCTTGAGAGCATGTTCCATTCGGCAAACATCATTGGATAGTCAGGAATACGCCGCGGCATACCAGCCAGGCCAACAAAGAACTGCGGAATGAAGGTCAGGTTAAAGCCAACGATCGTCACCCAGAAGTGCCACCGACCCAGAGTTTCATTGAGCATGTGCCCCGTCCACTTGGGCAACCAATAGTAGATGGCAGCCATTGCCCCCATCACCGCCGTAGGATAAAACGCGTAGTGAAAATGCGCCACCATGAAATAAGCATTGTGGTACTGCGCGTCAGCTGCAACATCAGACAGAGCCAAGCCGGTCACACCGCCCCAGCCAAACAGCACCAGTGAGCCCAAGGCAAACAACATCGGCGTCTCAAAGCTCATCGAGCCTTTCCAGATCGTCGCAATCCAGCAGAAGAACAGCACCGCCAGCGGGAATGAGATTGCCATGGTGATGTACATGAAGTAAATCTGACTGGCAAAAGACATGCCGCTGGTAAACATGTGGTGCGCCCAGACAACCAGGCCCAAGCCAGCAATCGCCCAGAAGGAGTACACCTGCGCCTTGTAGCCATAGATTGGCTTGCGGGCAAAAGCTGAGAACACGTGTGGCAGCGCACCGGCGATCGGCAGCAACAGCACATACACCTCTGGGTGACCCATGAACCAGAAAATATGCTGCCACAGCACCGGGTCGCCACCACCGGCGGCGTTGAAGAAGTGGGTGTCAAAGTGGCGATCCATCAGCACCATCGTCACACCGCCGGCAAACACCGGCATGATGGTGATGAGCAGCACAGCAGTCATCAGAAAACCGTGCGCAAACAGCGGCATTTTCATCAGCGTCATGCCAGGCGCACGCATGTTGAGAATCGTCACAATCACATTGATCGAACCCAGAATGGACGACACGCCGAGCATGTGAATCGCAAAAATGGCAAAGTCCATGCCCCAGCCGCTTTGAATCGACAGTGGCGCATACATTGTCCAACCGGTATCCGCAGCGCCTGGGCCCACCCCCATCAAACCCAAAAAGAACGGTAGTGTGAGCATGATGGCTGCTGGCGGCAAAATCCAGAAGCCCCAGTTGTTCAGGCGCGGCAAGGCCATGTCGGGGGCGCCGATCATCATCGGCAACATGTAGTTTGCCAAGCCTGTCGCAGCCGGCATGGCAAAACCGAACACCATGACCAACCCGTGCAGGGTGATCAACTGGTTGAACAGTTCAGGTTGCACAAACTGCAGGCCCGGCTGGAAGAGCTCCAGACGCACCGTCAAAATCATGGCGCCACCAACCAACAGCATGACGACACCGAAGATCAGGTACATGATGCCGATGTCTTTGTGATTGGTCGTTTCCAACCATCGCACAAAACCGCCTGAATAGTGCCCGCTGTGCGAGTCCGCCTGGGGGACGCCATGTGCCATATCGTGTGCCATTGCCAACTCCTTCTACTGAATACTTTGAATCTTGACGTGTTTTATTGGGCCACTTTGGCCACGACAGCTGCTTTGCTGGCGGGTGCAGCTTCGACGGCCGCGTTGGCCGCCGCCGGGGCTGGTTTCTTGCTGGCCAGCCAGGTGGCAAATTCCTCTTGGCTGACGACATTCACCACCACCGGCATAAAGCCGTGCTCTTTACCGCACAATTCTGAACACTGACCGCGGTAGGTGCCGGTCTTTTCAACGGTGGCCCAGAATTCACGCAAAAAACCAGGGACGGCGTCACGCTTGACACCAAACGCAGGCACCCACCAGCTGTGGATCACGTCGTTGGAGGTGGTGATGAACCGAACCTTCTTGTTCACTGGCAGCACCAGCGGGTTGTCCACTTCCAGCAGGTAGTGCTCACCCTTGGCGGCGCCGCTATCGATCTGGTCGCGCGGGGTGATCAGACGGCTGGAGTAGCTCACCCCCTCCGCCGGAAACTCGTACTGCCACATCCATTGGCTGCCTGTGACCTTGACCACCAGCTCGGCGTCGGTCTTGGTGTCTTCGTACAGCACCACGGCATGAAAAGCCGGAATACCGAAGACACCGTAGTCGATCACGAACAGCAACGCAAAGGGCGCCAACGCCCACAGCCACTGCTTGCGGTTGGTAGGGCCGGTAAAGGTCGCGGCCTTGTAGCCCGCGCCTTTGCGGTGCGTGCGAAAGGAATAGATCAGCATGCCGAAAACGACAAAAAACATGATCAAGATAACCACCATGACCAGGTTGTGCATGTGCAAGGTTTCACGGGCGATCGGCGTCACCGGCTCAGGAAAGTTGAACGCGTACCCCGCCTGAGCCGCCACCGACGCCAGCATCACCCAGAAACCGAGCGTAAATTTGTACAAATGAAGCATGTTTTTACTGTCCTCAACATATGGAAATGTCGATCCTTTGACATTTATCAAACAATTTTAGTCTAGGAATGGCTATCAATTCCCCAAAAATTGCAGGGGAAAACCCGATGCCTGGGCAATAAATGCCGGACGTATTGCGCGGCTCTTCAGGGCGTCCAGAAGATGCGCGCCGTCGGCCAAACCAGCAGCAGCACGATGATGCAGGGGGCCACCGTCCAGGCAATTTCAACCCACAACGCCGGGTGAAAGTTTCCCCGCCCCACCTTTTCTGACCGATGGTGCCGCCATGAGGCAATCAGTAACGCCGAAAAAGACATTACGAAAATAAACAGGCAAAGCACCATCAAGCCCCAACGCAAGTTGAACTCACTCATGCCCAGCCTCCTTGCCAAGCGAAAGCGCCGCTGCATCGGCGCCGCGTAAAGCCGTTCTGCCCTTGACCAGGGCCTGGCGCATATCGGCCAGACTGATCTCGCTGTGCGCTGCCACCGTCAGCCGCGGCGCGGGCTTGACGGCGTGGCCGTAAATGATCTCAAACGTCAATTGCAACGGCCCGCCCGACAGCGCATCGCGCAATTGCTGACGCCAGCGCCGTCCGCGCAGGGCGGGAAAGCGCGCCGGGTGCAGGTTGCGGCCAAGTTCACGCAGTTCTTGCAGCAGCCGCTCGGGTGTGGCAAAGCTCAGCGTGATGCGCTCCATGTCCATCACCGGGTCGGCAAAACCAGCTGAGACCAGCATGTCGCCCCAATCGTGCATGTCTGTGAATTCATGCGCTGGGGCTGGCCAGCCGCGTTCGCGGTACAGCGTGCGCAGCTCTGTGAGCGTGTCTGGCCCCAGACAGGAAAACATCAAAAATCCATCGACCGCCAAGCCTTGGTGCCACTGCTGAATCAGGCCCTGCGGGTCGGCGCTCATGTGCAGCGCCATGTTGGACCACAGCATCTGCACCGGACTGTCAATGCGCGACACCAGTCGGGGCTTGCCTTGCCGCCAGGTCTTGGGCTTCCACCAAGGTGAATGCAAGGCCTGGCGTACCTGTGCCGCGGCAGAAGCTGATGGCTCCAGCAAAATGCAGCTTGCTTGTGGATAGCGGTCAGCCAGCACGGCATGGCTTTGCCAGCCACCACGCCACGGCGCCCAATGCGCCCAGCTGGCGGGCTTGCTCTTGATCCAGTCCAGGCGCGCCTGCATGCGACGAGCCACCTCTTCGTGCAGCCAGGGTGACGCGCTCGCGGGCAGCTGCTGCCAGTGCGCAGCGGCGAGCGGGTCAACAGTCGGCGGGGTGGCTTGTTGCGGCATAGGAAAATCAGCTGAAGTGGAAGAGTATATTGATTGCATGTTCACAGTATGGCGATCAGGGTTGCCACACCGGCTTTTGACGACGGCACCGTTGCCGAGCCAGTGTCACGTCTGCCACGCCTGGCCCGCTGCGCCAGTATGCGAGGCCTGCGTCAACCGGTTTGCCCAACCCATCAACCGTTGCCTGACCTGCGCAGCGCCGCTGCCGATGGCAGGGCAGCGCTGTGGTGCCTGCCTGAAAGACCCGCCGCCACTGGACCAGTGCCTGGCGGCCGTGGCCTACGCCTACCCTTGGTCAGCGCTGATCCAGTCGTACAAGTTCCACGCCCAGACGGGTCTGGTGCGCAGTTTCGCGCTGTTGCTGCGCGCCACACCGTGGGTTGAAGATGCGCTGGAGGCGGCGGACCTGCTGCTGCCGATGCCGCTGTCAGCAAATCGCCTCAAAGAGCGTGGCTACAACCAGGCGCTGTTGTTGGCACAGCACCTGGCACCCGGTAAAAGCCGTGCCGACGTGCTGCTGAAGATCGTCGACACGCCAGCGCAGCACACGCTCAAGCGCGCCCAGCGGCTGGTGGCGCTGAACCACGCCTTTGCGGTTGAGCCGCTTCGCGCTGGCGAACTGGCGGGCAAATCGGTGGTGTTGGTGGACGATGTCATGACCACCGGGGCGTCGCTGTTCAGTGCGGCGCGGGTGCTCAAAAGCGCAGGCGCACGCCGGGTCACCGGCCTGGTTTTTGCCAGAACCGAATAGCCAGTGCCGGTTTGCACGGCGACAATCGGCGCATGTTTCATATCGTTCTGGTCGCGCCCGAAATCCCCCCCAACACCGGCAACGTGATCCGCCTGGCGGCCAACACCGGCTGCACGCTGCATCTGGTCGAGCCACTCGGGTTTTCGATGGATGACAAGCACATGCGCCGCGCCGGGCTGGATTACCACGCGTACGCCACGGTCAAGCGCCACGCCGATTGGGCGGCGTTTCTGGCGACAGAAAATCCCGCGCCAAACCAGTTGTTCGCACTGACCACCAAGGCCACCCGCAGCGTCTTCGCCAGCCACTTTCAGCCGGGTGACTACCTGGTGTTTGGCTCGGAGACCCAAGGCCTGAGTGACGCGGTGCGTCAGTCGTTCGCGCCCTCGGCCACCATCAAATTGCCCATGGTTGCCGGGCAACGCAGCCTGAACCTGTCCAACGCGGTCGCGGTCACTGTCTTTGAAGCCTGGCGACAAAACGGCTTTGGTTTATCAACAAAATAAGCCTCTAGCCCTTATGGAA
>PFKL01000037.1 GCA_002784245.1 Comamonadaceae bacterium CG_4_10_14_3_um_filter_60_75 | reverse complement strand
AACCACCGACACAAGGATTTTCAGTCCTCTGCTCTACCGACTGAGCTACCGGGCCAAGGGTGCGCAGTATAGCAGGCGAAAACCTGTTTATCGCGTGGCGCAAGTGGCCTTTTTCAGCCGCGCTTGCCGCGCGACAAATCGACACCTAATTGCTTTAGCTTGCGGTACAAGTGAGTGCGCTCCAAGCCAGTCTTTTCGGACACCCGGGTCATGGAACCGTTTTCCTTGGCGAGATGAAATTCAAAATAGGCTTTTTCGTACTCGTCGCGGCCTTCTCGCAATGGTTTGTCCAGCATAAAACTGCGGACTGCTTGCGGACCAAGATCAGCCGCGGCCTCGGTTGTACCAGCTGGCGCTTCACTCGGCCTGGACACGCCATCTGCACGGGGCGTTGCCGCGCCTGCGGGTGCGGCCATCAGCTTGCGGATTGAATTGCGCGTCAAGCCCTGCTCCACTGCCTTGAGCAGCTTTTGCATGGTAATTGGCTTCTCAAGAAACGCCATGGCGCCGATGCGAGTCGCTTCAACCGCCGTATCAATGGTGGCATGACCACTCATCATGATAACGGGCATCGTCAACAAGCCCGCGGCTGACCATTCCTTGAGCAAGGTGACGCCGTCGGTGTCGGGCATCCAGATGTCAAGCAAGACCAGATCAGGTTGATCATGCAGGCGGGCTGCCCTGGCCTGCGCGGCGTTCTCCGCAACCTCTACCGTATGGCCTTCGTCGTTGAGAATTTCACACAGCAAATCACGTATGCCGAGTTCATCGTCCACCACCAAAATAGTTGCCATGTTGTGCTGTGTCCCTTGAAAGTCTGCGCTGGATTTGCCTAGGTTGCCTGATGGGTTGAATGCTGATCGACAGCGAATGATAACGACACTTGCGCCCCGATCACACCCCCGTCTGCCAGACGGTTGACGATGGTGACGCGCGCTGCGTGTTCGTCGGCAATTTTCTTGACCACCGCCAGCCCCAGGCCAGTACCCTTGTCCTTTGTGGTGACGTAAGGCTCGAACGCTCGTTTGAGAATGTGCTCCGCAAAGCCACAGCCGCAGTCGAGCACGCTCAAACGAACCTGCTGTGACGACGTTCTCCACTGGGTCTTGATCAGCACCGGATGGTCCACATCGGCCCGGCCAGCGCTGGCAGTAGCATCTTGCGCGTTTTGCAGCAAATTGTGTAGCACCTGTCGTAACTGCTGTGGGTCACCCAACACCGCAGGGCACGCTGGATCGAGTTGCGGCAGCACATGCGCTTGCGCGTTGTCGTTGCTATAGAGGTGCAATACGTCTAGCACCAAGGCATTAATATCCAGCGGTTTAAGTTCTGCTGCAGGCAAACGCGCATAGTCGCGAAATTCATTGACCAGCCGCTTCATTGCGTCGACCTGGTCAACAATGGTCTTGACCGAGCGTGTCAACAAGGTCTGCTCAGCCGGCCCTACCTTACCCGAGAGCTTCATCTCGAGCCGCTCGGCAGAAAGCTGGATCGGTGTTAACGGATTCTTGATTTCATGCGCCAAGCGGCGTGCCACCTCGCCCCAAGCCTGGGCACGCTGCGCTGAGACGATCTCTGAAATATCGTCAAACACCAGCAAGCGCTGGTTACCGGGGAGCTCTGCACCGCGTGCCACCACCGTGATGACGTCCTGCAGCGGCTGCCGGGCTGATTCAGGCGACGCGTTGCCCAACTCAAACGACTGCTGCCAATGGTCCATGCTGCGCTCGCCATCGTACGCCAAAAAGACATCAAACTGCTGTTTCACACCGTCGCCAAAGGTCGCCAAGCCCTCAATGTCCGACAGGCGCTTGCCTTCATACGCTGCCAGCGGCAGCTTCAGAATACGCGTCGCGCCCGGGTTCGACGAAGCGATGGTATCGTCAGCGTTGAACACCAGCACACCCGCAGTCAGGTTGTCCAGAATGGTTTGCAGGTTGGCGCGCGCTGCGTTGACTTGAACCATGCTGGCTTGCACCGCCTGGCGGGCGTCTGACAATTGCTGCGTCATGTCGGCAAAAGAGCGCGTCAGACCGTCGAGTTCGTCTTTTCCGTGCAGGACGGCTTTGGGCGTCAGGTCGCCGGCGGCTACCTCGCGCACACCGTCGGCCAGCAGCAGCAGTGGACGCACGATCTGGTTGCCCAGCACCACCGCCAGCAGCACACTGCCAAAAACCGCCAGGAAAAGACTCAGCGTCAAGGTGCCGATATACATGCGTCGCAAGCCCTCACGCGCCAAGGCGCGCTCCTGGTATTCCCGGTACGCCTGCGTCACCGCCGCTGCGTTGGCCACCAACGACGTTGGCAGTGTTTTGGCCGCCAGCAAATAACGTGGTTCACCCCAGCCTCGCACCGAACTGCCGCCCATCTGCACCATCACCTTGATGCGTGCAAGCTCAGGCACGCTGGCCAGACCGTCGTCCAGTCCCTCGATCCAGGTCAACACGCGTTGCTCGCGCGCAGCGCGGAACTGCGCTTGTGTTGGCAACTCGGGTGTGATCTGGTAGCGAGACTGGCCAGCGCTGGCAATTAGCCGCCCGGACGCCCCCCAAAGCATCAGATCGTCCACGCCCATGGTGTCGCGCGCGCGCTCCAGCGGCAGCGCCGCGTTGGTGTCACCTGCTTCGGCCAATTGGGTTGCGGCTGCACGCGTTTTGCCCAGCAGGTCAGACGTCAACGCGTCCAAGGTGGCGCGGCCGAGATTCAGGCCCGCGTCCAAAGCGCCTTCCACCTTCACGTCGAACCAGCTTTCAATCGAACGCGACACAAACTGGTACGACACCACGTAGATCAGTACACCAGGCACAAAACCAGCCAGCACAAAGACTGCTGCCAATTTGACCAGCAGACGGCTGCCAAACTTTTTCTGCTGCAAGCGCTTGATGAGGCGAAACCCGATCCAGACGATCACCACCAACAGCGCAAGCGCCACCACCACATTGACCCCAAACAACAGCGTGTAATTGCGCTCGTACAAGTCGCGGTTGCTGGTGGCCTGCGTCAACAGGAACAGCAACACCAGGCCGATGGCCGCCATGGTCGTCAGGCCCAGACCAATGGTCCAGCGCAGTGACGCAGAACTCTTGGCAGCGGTCACCTGATCAACTCCGGTGCCAGCTTCTGTTCGACACTCAGGCTGATCACCCAATCGGACTGCCCCAGCGTACCAATTTGCAATGGACGGGGCAGTTCGGTGGTGTCGAGTTGAAACCTGAACTCAAGCAGATGCGATGCACCCTGTTCGATACTAGACAGGTCGGCAATTCTCCAGTGCGAGATGCGCCTCACAGCGGCCATCGCCGTCTCAAGCGAGTCGTAGTTTTGACTCAGCGTCAAACCCTGGCTGCTGTCGGGTGCGTCGGGCGCGCCCAGGCTCAGTCGCCAGCGCCGGGTCAACGGATGGTAGGCCAGGCGCGCACGCCGCTGCACGGAGGCCACGGTACGGTTGGTCCAGTACCAGCGTTCGCGCAACACGTCGACCTGGGTCACAAAATAAATCGGAATGCCTTTGAGCAAGGCGTCCTCGACCACTGCGGGTAGACCAAAGGCGAAGTTGGCTGACAACCACAGCGCATTTTCAGCACGTTCAATCGTCAGTACGGGCGTGGTGCCTGAAGTGGTAATCGCCGCATCAGCGTCTTCAGCAGCATGCACCGCGACGACGAAGCCGCACAGCAAGACCAGCGACAACAGGCTGACCCCCAGCCTAGGCGCTGATCTTTTCAAGCAATGCGTAATAAAAGCCATCATGAACACAAGGCTGATTGTCCTGCGATGCGCACACAGGTGCACTGTTAACGGGCAACAAATGCCCTGGGCCGGGCAACATCCTGACCTGGGTGTTGTTGCAGAGAAACGCCTGGATCTGCTGCGCACCTTCGGTGCGAAAGACCGAACAGGTGCAATACACCAGGCGTCCGCCCGGTTTGAGCAACGGCCACAAACGTGTCAGCAGCCGCGCCTGCACGACCGCCAGCGCATCGATATCGCCACTGCGGCGCAACCAGGCAATGTCGGGGTGGCGGCGTACGATGCCAGAAGCAGAGCACGGTGCGTCGAGCAAAATAGCGTCAAACGGTACGCCGTCCCACCAGGCCGAGACATCGGCAGCGTCAGCCGCAAGCACCTTGGCCTGCAGTTGCAGCCGCGCCAGATTCTGGTGGATACGCTGGCAGCGTGCGGGGTCCACATCCAAGGCCAGCACCTGTGCGTCAGAAGTCTCCAACAAATGCGCAGTCTTGCCGCCGGGCGCTGCGCACGCGTCGAGCACGCGCGGACGCTGTCCGGGCGCAAAGGCCGACAGCAGCAAGGGGGCGGCCAATTGCGCTCCAGCGTCTTGTACCGAGACCCACCCTTGCTGGAAACCCGGCAACTGCCCCACCGGACAAGGCACCCCTAGCATGACACCATAGGCGCCCACCACTGCGCCGTCCAAACCCACTTGGCGCAACGCATCCACATAGGCTGCAGGTGTGCCCCAGCGGGCGTTGACACGCAACACCATTGGCGCGGGCGCACGTGCCGAAAGCAAAATGGTTTGCCACTGTTCTGGCCAATCACTTTGTACACGATCAATCCACCACTGCGGGTGGTTCCAGCAGGCCACAGCATCAAGTTCAGCCCTGGCCAGCAGCGCCACACGCTCACGCAAAAACCGCCGCAGGCACGCATTCACAAAAGCGGCCTGGGGCTTGACGCCACGGGTGCGCTTGGCTGCCTCCACCGCCTGGTTGACGAGCGTGAACGCGTCATAAGACTGCGCATCGGGTTGCGACAGCAAGGCCAGCGCCACACACAACAAGGCATCCACCGGCGCGGGGGGCAGGCGCGGCGCCAAGCCTTGACGCAAGGCCTGAGCCTGCCCCAGGTTGCGCAGCACGTCAAACCCCAACGCCTGCACGCCCGGGCGCAGCGGCGCCGCCACGGCTTGCAAGGCAGCTGTACCTGAGCGGCCCTGGCGAATGTCAAGCAGCAGTTGAGCAACCGCCTGTAACTGACGCCACAGCGGAGGGCGGGGATCGTCGGTCATCACATTTTCAGTATAAAAAACGCCTCAGGCCCAGGATACATGGGCGTGAGGCGCTTTTATTTTTGTAGTAATCAGCTTACTCTGCAGCTGCATCCTCGCCCAGTTCGGCTTCGGCATCGCCGGCCAATTCAGCGGCTTCGGCTTCGGCAATGGCGCGGCGCTCGGCGTCGTCCATGTTTTCGCGCACCACGCGCGCCTGGTGATAAGCCAGGCCGGTTCCCGCTGGAATCAGGCGACCGACGATGACGTTTTCCTTGAGACCGCGCAATTCGTCGCGCTTGCCCATGATGGCGGCTTCGGTCAGCACGCGCGTGGTTTCCTGGAACGACGCAGCGCTGATGAAG
>PFKL01000155.1 GCA_002784245.1 Comamonadaceae bacterium CG_4_10_14_3_um_filter_60_75 | reverse complement strand
CGTAGCGCAGCGTTACGTCTGAGCACGGGTGCGCCACGCAGGGCAGCACATAGCCCTCGGCTTTTTCGTCAGTACTCAAACCTGGCCACTCAATCTCGTAGCGCACCTGGCCCGATTCAAGCTTGCTAAAGCAGGTGCGGCAGGTGCCGTTGCGGCACGAGCTTGGCCAATCGATGCCACCGGCCTCCATCGACAGCAGCAGCGGCTGGTTGGCCCAGGCATCAAACTGCTGGCCATCGGGCTGGGTAATACCGGTGAAAAAGGGCTTTTGCATTGAATCGGACATAAAGAATATTTTATTGTTACAAACAGTTGTGCGCTCACATCATGGTCTTTGATAGCTATAAAATCAAGAGCGCTCTTTTTGCTATTTTTAACTCGTCCACGCTATGCCTTTCAACCTCTGTGTAAAACCTGACCGCAATGACCCCAACCCGCTGGTGATCTACCACGGCCGCAGCTGCCCGGATGGCTTCGCCGCTGCCCTGGCCGCCTGGCTCTTTTTTGACGGCAAGGCCGAATTTTTAGCGCTGGATCATGGCGATGTCAAAGCTGTCGATGACCTGCCTGCCTTGGCCGGACGCGCGGTTTATATCCTGGATTTTTCGTTTGCCGAGCATATCCTGCGTGGCGTCGAAGACCGGGCTGCCAAGCTGGTCATGCTGGACCATCATTTGAGCGCTGCCGAGAAGTTGACCGGTTTCAAGTGCCGCTGCGGTGTGGTGCACTTTGACATGAAGAAGTCAGGTGCCCGGTTGGCCTGGGAGTTCTTTCATCCAAAGAGCCCTGTCCCAGAGCTGGTCAAGTTTGTCGAAGACCGTGATATCTGGGTCTGGCAATACCCGCAGAGCGCGGGTTTTCTGGCAGCGTTGGACATGGAGCCGCTGGACTTTGCCCGTTGGCACGCGATTGCCAACTTTGGCGCAGCCGAGATGGCGGCCTACATCGATCGCGGTCGTGCCATGGACGAAAAGTTCACCAAATTGGCGCAAGCCATGGCCGAGGCGGCGCAACCCGTCACCTTCAACGGTATGACCGGCCTGATGGCCAACGTGCCGAGTGCGTTTCACAGTCTGGTGGGTGACCTGCTGTGCCAGCAGTCGGGCAGCTTCGCGCTTTTGTGGACGGTGGACAAGCCCGGAGTGGTCAAGTGCGGGCTGCGCTCCAGATCAGGATTCAACTGCATCACGCTGGCCGAGAGCATGGGCGGCGGCGGTCACGCGCAGGCGTGTGGCTTCAAAATGCCTTATGCGCGTTTGCCAGAGTTGCTCAGCGGCACGTTCACCGCGGGGCAACCGTAAGGCGAACGCGACCAGTCAGTCCACGCCCAATAACCGGGCCAGTGCGGCGGTATCCATGGCACCGTTGAAGCTGACAACCTCGCCGGTCGCACGGTGCTTGGCAACCAAAAACGGCACCGAGTCCACTCCCAGCGAGGTCAGCAATTGGCCATTGGCCTTGATGGCTTGCTCAATGTCAGGTGCGACATTGCTGGGTGCCGAGATGCCACCTTGGCCCGCGAGCAAGGATTCTTCATGCGCCGTCATGGTCTCCACCGGATTGGGTGAGGTAATCAGCGCGGCCGCTTGCGGCAAGCTCTTGGCGTTGAAGCTCACCGGCATCCAGACGAATTTGACCTTGTTGTGCAGCGGCAGTGACGCCTGCCAGAGCCGACCACAATGCGGACACTGGGGTTCAAAAATTACGTAAACGGTTTGTGCGCTCATCAGCGCGCCAACGGAAAAACCCTTGCCCTTGCTGGCCGCGGCGTCGTAGCTCGACGTGGTGACGGCCGTAGTGGGTGCGGGTGCAGCGGGTGCCGATGCTGGTGTGTCTGGTTTGGAGCAGGCAGCCAAGGTAAGCAGGGCGGTCAGGGCGAGGGACAGGGCAGCGACTTTCAAGCGAACATCCTCAGGACAAGTTGAATAAGCCGCTATTTTGGCAGCTAAACAACGCCCTCAACCCAAAGCGGCCGCGGTTACACGCATTTACCTTGCAACGCGGCCTGGTGACGGCAATTTCAAACCGTCGCGGTAGCGGTCTTGATGGCCTTGCGAACGGCCACACGCGCACGCTTGGGCGCGGCCCGGCGCACGGGCTTACCAGCAATTTTGCCCACCAGTTTTGCCGATTGGTCTTCCACCTGGTCGGCCAGGCGGCTCCAGGCGTTGGCGGCGGGCAGCGCGAGTTCGGACAGACGTGTCAGCGCGGTGGTGCCAACTTTGGCTTCCAGCCAGAGCGCGTTGTCGGCCACCGAGTGCACGCCAGCGTCTGCGAGTTGCACCATCTTGTTGACCAGGCTTTCGGCGCCGTTCGAGGTGAGTGCCAGACCCGACTGCGCGAACTGCTGCAAGCGTGCCTGCACCGCGTTGGCGTTGCGCGCAACACCCGCAGCCAGTTGCGAACGTGAAGCGTTGAGCGAGCGGTTCCAGCGCTGTTCGATCACACCAACAACGCGTTCGCCACCGGTGCGGTAAGCGGTGATGGCGTGCTTGGCGGTGTTGCCGTAAGAAGCGACGACGTGGCAGGTGAGGGTGGAGAGATTTTTGGTACGCATGGCGAATC
This sequence comes from Comamonadaceae bacterium CG_4_10_14_3_um_filter_60_75, assembly GCA_002784245.1. GTDB lineage: Bacteria > Pseudomonadota > Gammaproteobacteria > Burkholderiales > Burkholderiaceae_C > Rhodoferax. Next base: position 2,929 of record PFKL01000155.1, on the reverse strand, counting down.
CTTGTAGTTGCGAAAAGTGTGGTGCTGTCGATTATTCGGGTTAACCCTAGGGAGTGCACACTAGAACCCTAGAGTGCGCACACCACTGCCGCGCCATAATGCAGGCCAGGAGAGGGGGGTGATCGCGTAGCCCATGTGTCAAGGTGCGACCCGTCAACCATAACAAGATGAACCACTTTTTGATGAACCCGTTGTCAGACGCCGGTACCCGGGCAAGGTATCTCCGGGTCGGTCTGGCCTACGGCGTGATTTGGCTGATCACCTGGTATTCGGCCAGGCTACTGGGCCAGCTCGGTGGCGCCAGTCTGTGGTTTTTGCCCGGCGGTCTGCGCTTTGCGGTGATCTTTTTGCTGGGCTGGCCCGGGGTGGTGCTGGAGCTTGTCACCGTATGGGCCGTCAGCGCTGTTGATTTTTTTGGCTCGGGCAAGACGTTTGCGCTGTTGTCGTCGGCGCAGATGGTCTGGCTGAACTTGCAGTGGCTGGCACCGGTGGCCGGTTACGCGCTGGTGCTGTTGCCCCTGCGCAGCTGGCTGCAGACGTCATGGAATTTCAAGCGGCCGCTGCACACCAGCTTGTTTTTGGCTTCGGCGCTGGCCTGCGCGGCACTGGCAGCGTTGGCTGGTGCGTTCGGCTTGTCCCGGATCGGTGCCATCGACGTGACGCAAGTGACGTCAATATGGGCTTCCTGGCTGGTGGGTGATTTTGTTGGCATCGTGACGCTGGCGCCAGTGTTGCTGGTGCTGGTCGGCCCGCGCCTGACGCGCTATTTGAAGGGCACTGCATTGGCTGATGTCCAGCCAAATAAACCGTTGACTGTCCGGTATGCCGCGCCAACCGTGTTGATCGCCGTGGCATCGCTGCTGCTGGTGTTCGCGCTGCCCACGGCACTGAAGTTGACCGCCGACCTGCCTTTTTTCACCCTTCTGCTGTTGCTGCCACTGGCCGGGCTCGCGCTGCGCTATGGTTTGCGCAGTGCGCTGCTGGCGGTGGTGTTGCTCGACAGCGGTCTGGTCTTGCTGATCGCCGCCGAGGGCCAAGCTGACATGGCGCTGCGTTTCCAGTTGGTGATGGTCGCCATCGCCGGGATGGGACTGTGGCTGGGTGGGGTGGTTGATGCCCGGCACGATGCCTTGCAGCGCTACCGCGATTTCTCTTACGCGTCCAATGACTTGCTTTGGGAAGCTGATGCACAGGGTCGGTTGAGTCGCATTTCAGGGCGTTTGGCCAAGCACATCGCCTTACCCGTGGGTCGCCATTGGCACATTGTCTTGGCCGGTGGCGAACCAGCACAACTTGCGGCCATTGAAAGCCATTGGCTCGAACAGCGACCGTTCCGTCACCTGGAGGTGGCTGTGCCGTTTGCCGGTCGGGTGACGCGCTGGGTCGCGCTCAATGGCCAGCCGGTGTGGAACGAGGCTGGCGACTGGATTGGCTACCGCGGCACCGCGGTGGATGTGTCCAAACCCAGGCGCGCCCGCGCACTGCTGCGCAGCTACAACCAGCTTCTGCAAGATCAGGTCGCCGCGCGTACCCATGAACTGGAAAACAGCCAGCGCCATTTGCAAGTGATACTGGCGGCGGCGCCGGTGGGCATGATGGAACTCGACGCCCAAGGCCGGTGCTGCTACATCAACGACACGGCCAGCACTTTGACCGGGTATTCGGTCAGGCAAGCGCAGGGTCGCCCGCTGCTGGACTTTGTTCACCCCGATGATCGGCGCCAGGTGCAAGAGGTTTGGCGCGCGCAGTCGCTCGGCGACAGCGTGCAACGAGTCGAGTTCCGGCTGGCGCAGACGCAGCGCTGGTGTGCGCTGAGCTGGATTCATCTGAATCAGGCCGATGCGGCCATGCGCGGGAGCGTCTTGGTGCTGACCGACGCCACGGCCCGGCGTCAACACGAGGCACAGTTGTGGGCGCTGGCGCACCACGACACACTGACAAACCTGCCCAATAGCAGCTTGTTCAAGGACCGCTGTGCGCAGGCGATCAACCTGGCCAAACGCAGCAGCACCGGCGCTGCGGTATTTTGGGTTGATCTGGATGGTTTCAAGGCGGTCAACGATACGTTGGGTCACGCCGCAGGGGATCAGTTGTTGGTGCAGGTGGCACAAAGACTCCGCAGCCGCGCCCGCGATAGTGATACCGTGGCACGCATGGGGGGCGATGAGTTTGCGTTGGTGATGTCAGGGATTGGCGACGTCACGCAGGCGGACAAATTGGCTGCTGAAATCGTCGCGTCGCTGGCGCAACCCTTTGATTTGAAGGAAGGGCCTGGCCGGGTGACTGCCAGCGTCGGTGTGGCGCTGTACCCGTGGGACGCGCAGACCGTCGACGCGCTGATCCGCTGTGCCGATCTGGCGATGTACAGCGCCAAGCGTGGCGGCAAAAACAAGGAACAAAACTGGCGCAGCAGCGGTTTGGCGCCGCTAGACTGACCCGTTTTGAGTCTTGGAGGAGTCAGTCTTGGTGCACTGGCGCGCGTTTGCCCATGTTGGCCATCATCGCTGCTTATGCATAGCTATGCATAAGCAGCGGTTTCTGTCGTAGAAATTTGCGATCTGCCTGCGCCAAAGCAGCCGTTGCCACCTAGAGGTCAACAGGCGGTTATGGGACGAACCTTTTGTCAAAGTGGGCCCCCGGACGCGACCAGCAGCGGGTGTTGACTGGTGGCTGCTTTAAGGCAGCAGAAAATCACCCTCAAGGTTGCGGTCTGCGGTTACTCGATTGGAGCGGCATCACTGAAGCTCGTCTCAATCCTGATAAGCCGGATTTCATGGACCCCCACCAACCGCAAAAATGATCCTCAAATACCCAATTTTTGCGACAAGTTGCTTGGCTTTTATCGAAAACTGTCAATTGCTGAAAAGTTCGGAATGCGTACCCGAACGAACAAAGTTGATCCAGTTTGCATCCACTTGGTAGATCAGCA
>PFKL01000198.1 GCA_002784245.1 Comamonadaceae bacterium CG_4_10_14_3_um_filter_60_75 | reverse complement strand
CAGCGGTGAAAGCCGCCAAAGCGCAGGCGGTGAAAGCCGACGGCAAGCCCACGCTGATCTGCTGCAAAACCGTCATCGGCATGGGCTCGCCCAACAAGGCCGGCACGCACGATGTGCACGGCGCAGCACTCGGTGCGGCCGAAGTGCAGGCCACCCGTGACGCGCTGGGCTGGACGGCTGCACCATTTGAAATCCCCAACGACATTGCCGTGGCATGGAACGCGGTGACGCGCGGCGTGGCGGCCGAGCACGCCTGGAACGAGCGCTTTGCCGCCTACCGCACCGCCCACCCGGTGGAGGCTGCTGAATTCCAGCGCCGCATGGCAGGGGATTTGCCGGACTCTTTTGCCGAACAATTGCCCGCTTTGCTGGAGACCATTGCCGCCAATGAGACCGCCTTTGCCACGCGCAAATCAAGCCAGAATGCGCTCGATGCGATTGCCCCGCTGCTGCCCGAATTTTTTGGTGGCAGCGCTGACCTGACCGGCTCGAACCTGACCAACTTCAAGGGCTGCGTGCGCGCCAGGCGCGATGTCTGGGGCAACCACTTCAGCTACGGCGTGCGTGAATTTGGCATGGCCGCCATCATGAACGGCATCGCGCTGCACGGCGGCTACATCCCCTACGGCGGCACCTTCCTGACCTTCAGCGATTACAGCCGCAACGCCATCCGCATGGCCGCGCTGATGAAACTGCGCGTGATTCACGTCTTCACCCACGACAGCATCGGCCTGGGCGAAGACGGCCCCACGCACCAAAGCGTCGAGCACATTCCCAGCTTGCGCATCATCCCCGGGCTGGACGTATGGCGACCGGCCGATGGGCTGGAAACCGCGGTGGCCTGGGCCTGCGCGGTGGAGCGCCGCGACGGCCCCAGCGCCTTGTGCCTGAGTCGCCAAAACCTGCCGCGCCTGTCAAGCATCAGCCAGGTTGAAAAAATTCGCAAAGGCGGCTACATCCTGTCAGACATGCCGGGCGCGCAAGCGGCGATTTTGTCCACCGGCAGCGAGCTTGAAATTGCCATGAAGGCGCAGGCCGAACTGGCCACCCAGGGCATTGCCACCCGCGTGGTGTCGATGCCGTGCACCAATGTGTTTGACCGCCAGAGCGAGGCCTACCAGGAAATGGTTTTGCCGCTGAGCTTGCCCACCGTGGCCATTGAAGCCGCACACCCTGACTTCTGGCGCAAATACGTTGGCCGCACCGGCATGGTCATTGGCATGCCCACGTTTGGCGAATCGGCCCCGGCGCCCAAGCTGTACGCGCACTTTGGCATCACCGCCGAACGCGTTGTTGAGGCCGTACAAGTGCTGGCGCACCGCGCAGCCTACCGCCATGCCGAGCCGCTGCCTGATACCGTGGTGCCGTCCGTCAACTGAGGCGTGCCTGTCAAAATCGCAGCCCCAAGCCGTTTTGTTCATGATTGGAGTTTGAAGATGAAAGTATTGCGTTTTGCCGATGTGATCGCCAGTGGCTTTGCCGCCGGCAAGCGGGTCTTTATCCGTGCCGACCTGAATGTGCCGCAGGACAAGCAGGGCCACATCACCGAAGACACCCGCATCCGTGCCAGCGTGCCGTGCATCCAGATGGCGCTGGCCGCTGGGGCGGCGGTCATGGTCACCAGCCATTTGGGTCGCCCGACCGAGGGCGAATTCAAGCCCGAAGACTCGCTGGCGCCCGTGGCCAAGCGCCTGGGCGAACTGCTTGGTAGAGAAGTGCCGGTGGTGGCCAACTGGGTCGACGGTGTGGATGTCCAACCTGGCCAACTGGTGATGCTGGAAAACTGCCGTGTCAACGTGGGCGAAAAAAAGTGCACCGAAGCACTCAGCCGCAAGCTCGCCGCCCTGTGCGACGTGTTTGTGCACGACGCCTTTGGTACCGCTCACCGCGCCGAAGGCACCACCTACGGCATCGCCCAATACGCGCCCATTGCCTGCGCTGGCCCCTTGCTGGCTGCAGAAATCGACGCCATTAACCTGGCGCTGGCCAACCCGAAGCGCCCGCTGGTGGCCATTGTGGCGGGCAGCAAGGTCAGCACCAAGCTCAGCATCCTGCAAGCGCTGGCCAAGAATGTGGACAACCTGATTGTGGGCGGCGGCATTGCCAACACCTTCATGCTGGCTGCTGGCCTGAACATTGGCAAAAGCCTGGCCGAACCTGGCTTGCTGGGCGAAGCCACCGCAGTGATTGCCGCCATGAAGGCACGCGGGGCGGCTGTGCCGATCCCCACCGACGTGGTCTGCGCCAAAACCTTTGCCGCCGATGCTGTGGCCACGGTCAAAGCCGCCACTGATGTGGCCGACGACGATCTGATTCTGGACATTGGCCCGCAAACCGCCGCCAAGCTGGCCGAGCAGCTCAAGGCGGCGGGCACGATTGTGTGGAACGGCCCGGTGGGGGTGTTTGAGTTCGCCGCGTTTGAAAATGGCACCAAGGTCATTGCGCAGGCGATTGCCGAGTCCAACGCTTTCAGCATTGCCGGCGGGGGTGACACCTTGGCCGCCATTGCCAAATATGGCATTGAAAAAGACGTGGGCTACATCAGCACAGGCGGCGGCGCTTTTCTGGAAGTGCTGGAAGGCAAAACCTTGCCCGCGTTTGAGATTCTGCAAAAGCGCGCCGCGGGATAGCTCTGTGGCTTTGTGGGGTCGACTTCAGTCGACCATGGCGGACTGAAGTCCGCCCTACCAGCCCCCAAGCGGCCCAGCTGAGCCGCCGTTTTTACTATTAAATAACTAGCTGCTTGCGCATACGTAGTAAGGGCTAGAGGCCAATTTTCTTAAAACCACCAGGAGACATCACCATGGCTTTCGTATCCCTTCGCCAAATGCTCGACCATGCCGCCGAGTTCAACTACGGCGTGCCCGCGTTCAACGTCAACAACCTGGAGCAAATCCAGGCCATCATGGAAGCCGCGGTGGCTACCGACAGCCCGGTGATTCTGCAGGCCAGCGCCGGTGCGCGCAAATACGCTGGCGAAGCTTACCTGCGCCACATGGTGCTGGCGGCGGTGGAATCGTTCCCCGATATTCCGGTGGTGCTGCACCAGGACCACGGCGCCACCCCGGCGGTTTGCCAGCAGTCCATCCGCTCGGGCTTTACCAGCGTGATGATGGACGGTTCGCTGTTGGCCGATGCCAAAACCCCCGCCAGCTACGAATACAACGTCGACGTGACGCGGCGCGTGTGCGAGATGGCGCACGCCGTGGGCGTATCGGTTGAAGGCGAGCTGGGTTGCCTGGGCAGTCTGGAAACCGGTGAAGCCGGTGAAGAAGACGGCGTGGGCGCCGAAGGCAAACTCAGCCACGACCAGATGCTGACCGAACCGGTGCAGGCCAAAGACTTTGTCGCCAAAACCGGTGTCGACGCGCTGGCCATTGCCATTGGCACCAGCCACGGTGCGTACAAGTTCACCCGCAAGCCCACCGGCGACATCCTGGCCATTGACCGCATTGCGCAAATCCACGCGCAAATTCCCAACACGCACCTGGTGATGCACGGCTCCAGCAGCGTGCCGCAAGAGTGGCTGGCGATCATTCGCCAGTTTGGCGGCGACCTGAAAGAAACTTATGGCGTGCCGGTCGAAGAAATTGTGCGCGGCATCAAGAGTGGTGTGCGCAAGGTCAACATCGACACCGACATCCGCCTGGCCATGACCGGTGCCATGCGCCAGAGCTTTGCCCAAAACCCGAGCGAATTTGACCCGCGCAAGTCTCTCATTGCCGCGCGCAAAGCGGCTGCGAGCATCTGCAAACTGCGCTTTGAAGCATTTGGTTGCGCTGGTTTTGGTTCCAAGATCCGGCCGATTCATCTGGATGTGATGGCGGCGCGCTACGCTTGAGGAAGGCGCTACTTAACTGAGGCAAAAGGGAGAGCATGTAGTTTGGGGAATCCAGATT
>PFKL01000040.1 GCA_002784245.1 Comamonadaceae bacterium CG_4_10_14_3_um_filter_60_75 | reverse complement strand
GGTCGGTTTGCACGGTGCTCGCCGTCGCAAGCAGTTCAGCAAGCGTTAAGCAATTGCTCGCTTTCCAACAGCCGCCTGGGTGCAAATTCTGGCGGCTGTTTGCATTTTTGCGGTTGAATTGAATCACCCATGAAACTACGCCTGTTCTTGCGGCGGCTGACCGTCAGCGCCCCCCGCGTGGCGGTGCGCAGCGCCATGCCGTGGCCGCTTCGCTGGGTGATTCTGGCAGTGGTGGCGGGCTTTTGTGCGGCGATTGCCTTGTGGTCTTTCGAGTTTGGCAAAGAGATCGCAGGCCTGGACCAGGGCACCAAAGAACAGTTGGCACAGGCAACCGCAGAAAACGCCGCGCTGCAGTTGCAGCTCCAGAAGTTGACCGACGAACGTAACAAGGCACAGTCGGTGGCCAACACCGCAGATACGATTTTGATTGCCGAGAAGGCTGCCCATGAAAAAATGGTCGAGGTCAATCGCCAATTGCTGGCTGAAAACCAGCAGCTCAAAGACGACCTTGGTTTTTTTGAGCAGTTGATGCCGGCCTCAACTGGCAACGCGGCGTCGTTGTCGATCCGCGGCGTTCAGGCCGAGGTGTTGCCCTCTGGGGAACTGCAGTGGCAGGTACTCATGATTCAGAGTGGCAAGAACCCGGCAGAGTTTGACGGGCGGCTCGAGTTGACATTCACGGGTGTGTCGGGCGGCAAAACCTGGAGCGGGGTTTTACCCGATGGTGCCGTTGCTTTCAAAGTGAAACAATATGGCCGCTTGAAGGGCGTTTACCCTTTGCCCGCCCAGACGAATGTCCGGTCTGTAACAGCCAAGGTATTTCAGGGAACCACATTGCGCGCCGTGCAGACCGTCAAACTGCAAGCGCCGGCGCGTTGAAGCGCGCCAAAACATCGAGATGATCATGTTCAACAGAAAAAAACAACCGCCGATCAAGAGTCTTATTTCTCACGGCAGCCAGCTGGAGGGTAATTTCGGTTTTGCCGAAGGGCTGCGCATTGATGGCGCGCTCAAAGGCAACATCACCGGCCTGCCGACGGCGCCCAGCATGTTGGTGATCTCGGAATCGGCCTCGGTGGCGGGCGCCATCGTCGCCGATCACATCATCATCAACGGGCGGGTGAACGGCCCCGTGCATGCGCGCGACATCCTTGAGTTGCAACCCAAGGCGCGCATTGTGGGTGACGTGTCGTACAAGTCACTCGAAATGCATCGCGGTGCGGTGGTGCAAGGGCGCCTTAGTCCGCTTGTTGCACCAGTCGTTGAGGACGAAAAGCCCACACTGAAACTGGCGGCAAACAACCATTGACGCCATACCCGACCAATTTGTTGTAGTATTTGCCAACTTTATTTACAGAGGTGCCCATGAGTGCAGTAGCCGAAAACGTCCAAACTGAAATGCCTGAACCGATTTTGTTCACCGACAGCGCGGCTGCCAAAGTGGCCGACCTGATTGCCGAGGAAGGCAACCCTGACCTGAAGCTACGGGTGTTTGTGCAAGGTGGCGGTTGCTCGGGATTTCAGTACGGTTTTACCTTCGATGAGGTCGTCAATGACGATGACACGACGATGACCAAGAACGGCGTGTCCCTGTTGATTGACGCGATGAGCTACCAGTACCTGGTTGGCGCTGAAATCGACTACAAAGAAGACCTGCAAGGCGCGCAATTTGTCATCAAGAACCCCAACGCCACGACCACCTGTGGCTGTGGTTCGAGTTTTTCGGCCTAATTCACTGCCCCACCCCGTCCTCAAGCTGGGTAAATTGCGCCCAGAATCCGCGGTCCGGCTGCACCAGTAACGCTGGGAAGGTTGCCCGGCTGGCGGTGGATGGTTTGTCGCGCCAGCCAAGCAAAGGCGGCGGCTTCCACCTGCTGCGCGGGCATACCAAAGTCGTCTGACGTTTGGACAGGTAGGCCTGGCAAGGCGTGTTGCAGGCGCAGCAGCAGCTCTTTGTTGTAGGCGCCACCACCACAGACAATCAATACACTGCTCTCTGAAGCATAGCGTTTAACGCTTTGTGCACAAGTGCTGGCGGTGAGTTCTGTCAGTGTGGCTTGAACATCGTTAGGCGCTGCGGAAGAAAAGTTGCTTAATTTTTTCTTCAACCAACTGACGTTGAAAAGATCCCGTCCGGTGCTTTTGGGTGGCGTCTGATCAAAAAAAGCCTCGTTGCGCAGTGTCTGCAACAGGTCTGGCAGACAGTGGCCTTGTGCTGCCCAATCACCCCCAGCGTCGAACGCGGCACCGGTATGCTGTTGGCACCACGCATCCAGCAGTGCGTTACCCGGACCGCAGTCAAAGCCCAGCACGGGCAGGGTGGCGGCACCCGGCAACACGCTCAGATTGGCTATGCCGCCCAGATTCAGCACCGACACCATCTTGTGCGATTGACCAAAGACAGCGTTGTGAAACGCTGGCACCAGCGGCGCGCCCTGACCGGCGGCGGCAACATCGCGGCTGCGCAGGTCCGCGATGACGTCAATACCGGTACGCTCGGCCAGCAGCGCCGCATTGATCAGTTGGATGGTGTAGCCAATGTCACCGGTAGACGGCGAATTGAGGCGGGGCTGATGCCGAACGGTTTGGCCGTGCGCACCGATCGCACGAACCCGCCCCGCCGCCAGATTCCGCGCCGTGAGCTGCGCCAGCAATTGCCGCACCACGCCTGCATAGGCAATGGCAATCGTGTTACCCGCCATGGCGGCACGGTGCAGTTCGTTGGCACCGGGGCTGTTCAGCGCCAGCAACTCCGCCTTGAAGTCGGCATCAAAACTACAACTCGCATTGGCCAATACCTGTGGTTTTGTGCCGGAAAAATCAGCGACAACGCCGTCAACGCCGTCGAGCGAGGTGCCTGACATCAAGCCGATGTAGTACTCAGGTACCGTGCACATTTACGCTTTAGATAAGCGCCTGCGGCAAATAGACGGCGCTATTCAAAACGGCTGGTTTGCACACTGGCTGCGGCTTGCAGCTCGGACTGAACGTTGGCTGCAAGTTGTCGGAAGACGGGCAAGGCTGCTGCCGGGACCGGCACGGTTTCACTTTGCCGCGCCATCTTCATTGGGTCGTATTGCACACCACCGACGCGCACTTCAAAGTGCAGGTGCGGGCCGGTGGCCCAACCAGTGGAACCAACCAAGCCGATCGTCTCACCTTGGCCGACATTTTGGCCACGCTTGACCAGGATTTTGCTCAGGTGCGCGTAAACCGTTTCGGTGTTGTTGCGGTGTTTGATGAAAATCACATTGCCGTAGCCGTTTTGTACGCCGGCAAAAGTGACGATGCCGTCGCCGACGGTGCGCGCTGGCGTGCCCGTCGGCGCGGCGAAATCGGTGCCCAGGTGGCGTCGCCAGCTTTTCAGGACCGGGTGAAAGCGCATCGCAAAACCACTGCTGACCCGCGAAAACTGCACCGGTGAACTCAGGAAAGCGCGGCGCAGGCTTTGGCCGTCCAGGGTGTAATAACCCCCGCGCTGGTTTACTGAACCAGGGGCGTCTGCGGGGGGCTGGAACCACATGGCCTGGAATATCTTGCCCGCATTGACGAACTCGGCGCTCAGAACACGCCCGGCGCGCAAGGGTTCGCCGTCACCCTGCAATATCTCGTAGACCACGTTGAACCGGTCGCCTTTTCGCAGGGACCGGCGAAAGTCGATATCACCCGAGAAAATTTCTGCCAACTGGTTGGCAATGCTGTCTGGCAGGCCAACTTCATCGGTTGCGGCGTACAGCGATGATGTGATGGTGCCGCTGGCCAGGCGGGTGGACGCTTCAAGCGCCGCTGTCTCCAGACGTGAGCTGAAGCCTTCAGGCGTACGTTCGATCACCAGGCGTTTAAATTGACCCGTGTCGTCGCTGGTCCAGCGTGCGGTCAGCTTGTCGAACAGTTGGACGTCTTGAATTTGGACCGCGATGCTGCGCCCACTGCGGC
>PFKL01000022.1 GCA_002784245.1 Comamonadaceae bacterium CG_4_10_14_3_um_filter_60_75 | reverse complement strand
AGCGTCGGACAAGATGGATGCGCTGTTCTGATGGACCGCTTAAACCAGTGTTTGCAAGAGTTTGATCAAGCATTGGCACAATACAGATTTCCGACCTGAGCGCCCATGATCCAAGCCGATTTCGAAGACGACACCGAGCACAACAGCCATAGCGTGGCCGAACGCACGCGGGCGGCGGCGCGCAGCACCTGGGTCAGCGTGGCTGTCAACGTGGTGCTCTCCAGCGCGCAGATCGTCGCCGGCGTGATGACCAAATCGCAGGGCTTGATCGCCGACGGTCTGCATTCGCTGTCAGACCTGATTGCCGACTTTGTCGTGCTGCTGGCCAACCATTTCAGCCAGAAAGATGCTGATGAAGACCACCCCTACGGTCACCAGCGCTATGAAACGGCCGCCTCGTTGGTGTTGGGCTTGCTGCTGCTGGCTGTGGGTGTGGGCATGTTGTGGTCGGCGGTGGCCAAGTTGCAAACGCCAGAATTGATTGCCACGGTGCATATCACCGCGTTGTGGGTTGCTTGCGCCGCCTTGCTGGCCAAGGAGTTTCTGTTTCGTTACATGCTGGCCGTGGCCAAGCGCGTCAAGAGCAGCATGCTGGTGGCCAACGCCTGGCATGCGCGCTCGGACGCCGCGTCGTCGCTGGTGGTGGGCGTGGGCATCATCGGCAACTTGCTGGGCTACCCCATTCTGGACCCGATTGCCGCGGCCATTGTGGGCTTCATGGTGACGCGCATGGGTTGGAGTTTTGGCTGGGACGCGATGCACGATTTGATGGACCGGGCGGTGGATGACGCCGAAGTGCAGGCCATCAGGACCACGCTGGTGGAGACCCCCGGTGTCAGTGGCGTGCACGACGTGCGCACGCGCAAGATGGGCGACATGATTGTGGTGGACGCGCACCTGGAAGTGGTCTCGACCCTGAGCGTTGAGCAGGGCCATGATATTGCGGTGCTGGCGCGCCAGCGCGTGCTGCAACGCCATCGCGTGCTCAACCTGATGACGCATATTGACCCCTACAAACGTCCGGACTTGGATCACGCCCCACCGCTGCGCGCCTGAGCGCGGCGTCAGAGCGGCTTGTATTTTCCCTCAGCCACGTCAGCGGCCAGGCACAGGTCTTCCCAGGCGCGCGCCTTGTCCTGACCGTTGCGCAACAGGTAGGCGGGCGGATACGTCACCACCACTGGCACACCTTGAAAATGCCAGACCTGTCCGCGCAGTTTGCCCAGGGGCAATTTCAGCCCTTGCGGGTGGTCTTCACTGAGCAGCAGTTGCATGGCCAGCCGCCCCATGGCAACGATCACCTTGGGCTGCACCAACGTGATTTCCCGGCGTAAGAAGGCGGCGCAAGCTTGTAGCGCCTGCGCGTTGGGCGCGGTGGGTAGCGCTGGGCGGCACTTGAGCACCAGACTCAGGTAGGCGCTGGGCTGGGCTGGTGCGGCGGCGCTGTGGCCCAAGCGGCAAACCCCGACGGCCTTGAGCATGTTGTCGAGCAACAGGCCAGCGTCGCCGACAAACGGCTGCCCGGCGCGCTCTTGCGCCTCGTCGGGCGGCTCGCCCAAGACCAACCAGTCCGCCCGATTTGTCTGCGTTGGGGCAGCCAGCACGGGTGCGCGTCGTCCCTGGCACATGGCGCAGGCCTGGCAGCTGGCGACCGCGGCGGCCAGCGCAGGCCAGTCCAGATCGGTGGTATCGGTCGCTGGCAGCGTCAGGGTGACGGGTTGCGCCACGGTTTCGTTGGGCGTGGCAGGTTGGCGGGTGTTTGTGGCGCTTCGCGGGGCCAGCGCGCTGCCGTGGCTGCTACCGTCTGCCGGCTCGCGCGCCGACGCGGATGCGGCCGACACCGCGTTGGCGGGTGCCGCAGGGCTCCGCCACCAGACACGCACGCCCATCTCGGCCAGCATGGCGCGTTGGCGGGGGTCCAGATCAAGGCTCATGGCGTGATTCTCACAGCTTCAGGCTCATCACCAGCGCATCTTCGCGCTGCCCTTGGTCTGCTGGGTAGTACTGTTTGCGCAGGCCGACGTAGCGAAAGCCGTGTGCCTTGTAGATGTGGATCGCACGGGTGTTGCTGGCGCGTGCTTCGAGCCACACCCATTGCATGCCCAGGCCACGCGCCCACAGCGCCAACGCGTCGAGCATCACCTGCGCCCAGCCTTGGCGTTGGTGCACCGGTGCGACCGCAATGTTGAGCAGGTGCACCTCTTCAAACCCCTTCATGGCCACAAAATAGCCCAGCAAGGCGTCTTCGGCCAACAGCATCTGCGCCTGGTAGCCATTGGCCAGGCAATCGACAAAATGCTGGCGCTGCCACGGGTGCGGGTAGGCCTGCGTCTCGATGGTCAGCACCGCGTCGAGTGCGGTTTCAGTCATCGGCTCAAATCGGGCCTCAATGCCTTGCAGTTGGGCGTTCATGGTGTGCCTGCGCTGCCTGTTTTGGCGGCCATGCGTTCCTGCGTGGTTTGCGCCACCTTGTCGCGAATGTAGGTGGGCAGCGCCTGTGCTGCGGTCACCGCGCCGCCAGCGGCCAACAGCGCTGGGGCCAGGCGCAGCATGGCGCTGGCGCTGGGCAACGCCAGCACGCGCAACCCGCCCGCCATGGGTAGCCGCGGGCCATACGCTGCAAACACGTTGCCAGCCAGGATGCCGCCCCCATTCCATCCCAGGTCTTCAGGCTTTATTAGCCGGTAGCCCTTTTCTTGTATCCATACCTTGCTATCAAAATAATAATTTTTGGTGTAAAGCTCGTCCATGCGCGCGTCGAGCATGGCGGTGACGCGCAGGGTGTTGCCCAGACCGAGCTGGCTGCGCGCTTCTTCGGCCACCGCCAGCAGGGTATCCACTGGCAGCACCGGCAGGTTGGCGCCAAACGCCAGCCCCTGTGCGACCGAGCAGGCGGTGCGCAAACCAGTAAAGGAGCCCGGCCCGGCGCCAAAGACGATCGCGTCGAGTTCGTCAAAGCGCAGTTCCGCCAGCGCCATCAAACGCTGGATTTCAGGAATCAGGTGGGTCGAGCTGTGCGCGCCGCCGCTGGCGGTGGCTTGCCATGGGCTGGCCACGCCGCGGCGCTGCACGGCAATCGACATCCATTCAGTACTGGTATCAAGCGCCAGCAGATTCATGCAGACCTCCCGTTGCCAGGCGCGGCTGCGCCTGCGCCAGCACCCCAAACACAATGCCGCCGGTGACCAGCGCCAGCCCGGCGCCCAGATTCCAGCGCAGCGGCTCACCCAGCAACAGCACCGCGCCCAGCGCCGACAAACCCGGCACCAGCGCGGTGACCATGGTCGAGCGCACGGGGCCAAAGTGGCGAATCATCTGCGTGAAGGTGATGCCCGAGACCACCACCGAGCCCCAGCCCTGAAAAGTTGCCTGAAACAGCAGATCGCCCCACGGTGCCTGAAACAGCCTGGACGAGACTGCACCAGAGAGCGCCAGCAACAGGTAGGCCGGCAGGTAGGTCAGCGCCGCAAACGTGGTGATGCCGATGGTGGTGCGCACGGCGTCAAAGCCGTAGTGCCGCGCCAGCACGCTGTAGCTGGCCCAGCTCATGGCGCCGGCCATGAACAGCAGGTCACCCAGCCAGACCTGGCCGCCGTCAAACGCCCGCAGCAAGCTGGCGCCACCCACCAACACATCGCCGCCGACGATCAGCGCCAATCCGATCAAGCGACCACGGGTGATGCGCTCGCGCAGCAGCCACCAGGCCAGCAGTGCGGTCCATAGCGGCAGACTGCCCGGCAGCAACACACTGGCGTGCAGTGCGGGTGCGTAGGCAAAGCCGCTGTAAACCAGCGTGGCGTAGAGCAGCCCACCAAAAAAACCGGTGACTAACGTGACGTGCATCGGCAGCGGTGACAGGCCCAGCCATGACGCCGAGGCCATGCCGCGCAAGCGATCGCGCCGCACCAGCCACGCGCCCCACGGCAGCAGGATCATGGCCGCGCCGGCGATGCGGCAAAACGCAATGTCAAACGGTGTCAGGGTGGGCGCGCGCGCCGGGTCGGCGCTGGCGCGGGCGATCAGAATGAAAGACGTCCAGATCAGCACCGTCACCACGGCGGCAGCAATACCCACCGTGCTGGGCGAAAAGCGATGCAAAAAAGGGCGATGGTTCTGCGGCATCGCCCGATTATCCGTGCGCTTGTCAGGGGAAGGCGCGCAGCGGTTTTGGGGCGAAATCACGCGCGGGGCCGCGGTGTCAGTGCGCGAGTGGTTGTCGGCGTGCGCCTTTCACCCCAAAGCCCGGTCACATGGCCCAATCACCACGCCTCAAGGGCGTTTGAAATGGCAGATTGGGTTACCGGTTCAGTGGCAAGT
>PFKL01000172.1 GCA_002784245.1 Comamonadaceae bacterium CG_4_10_14_3_um_filter_60_75 | reverse complement strand
GCCATGGAAGAAGGCCTGCGCTTTGCTATCCGTGAAGGTGGCAAGACCGTCGGCGCTGGCGTTGTGGCCAAGATCATCGCTTAAGGAAAATCATGGCAACGAAACAAAAAATCCGCATTCGCCTGAAGGCGTTTGATTACAAACTGATCGACCAGTCCGCCGCCGAGATCGTTGATACGGCCAAACGGACCGGTGCCATTGTCAAGGGCCCGGTGCCCCTGCCAACGCGCATGAAACGCTTTGACATATTGCGCTCACCTCACGTCAACAAGACCAGTCGCGACCAGTTTGAGATTCGTACGCACCAACGGCTGATGGATATCGTCGATCCGACCGACAAGACGGTTGATGCGCTGATGAAACTCGACCTGCCCGCCGGTGTCGATGTAGAGATCAAACTGCAGTAAGTGTCGCAACAATGACACATCAATGTGAATTGATGTGTCCAAAGAGAGCGGCTTCGCGATTTTTGTCAACTTTTGGAGCTATACTCGCGAGCTCTGTGTTTACGGTCTGACTGTAGGCGCAGGGTTTTATTAACAGTCTCTCACGCCAAAACACCGCGGCCAATTGAAGTTTGCGGTGGTGAGAGTTACGGAGAAAACAATGAGTCTGAGCAATCAGTTAGGGTTGCTGGGGCGCAAGGTGGGCATGATGCGTCTGTTCACTGATGACGGGAATGCTGTTCCTGTCACGGTGGTCGATGTTTCTAACAACCGTGTGACCCAGGTCAAGACCCAAGAAAACGATGGCTATGTCGCTTTGCAAGTGACGTTTGGCGCGAAGAAAGCTTCTCGCGTCAACAAGCCGATCGCTGGGCATCTCGCCAAAGCCGGTGTCGAAGCCGGTGAGATCATCCAGGAATTCCGCGTTACCGCTGAAACCGCTGCGAAATACACGGCTGGCGCCAGCGTGCCGGTGAATGCGGTGTTTGTCACAGGTCAAAAGGTGGACGTGCAAGGCACGACCATTGGCAAAGGCTACGCCGGAACCATCAAGCGTCACCACATGAAGTCGCAGCGCGCATCGCACGGCAACAGCCGTTCGCACAATGTGCCTGGCTCCATTGGTATGGCGCAGGACCCGGGCCGCGTGTTTCCGGGCAAGCGCATGACGGGTCACCTTGGTGATGATTTGGTCACGACACAAAATCTCGACGTTATTCGCGTCGACGAAGCGCGCCAACTGCTGTTGATCAAGGGTGCCATCCCGGGTTCAGCGGGTGGATTTGTCACCATTCGACCGGCTGTCAAGGCTGGCATACAAGCGAAGGGAGCGAACTGATGCAGCTCGAACTCCTGAATGATCAAGGGTTGGTCGCGTCCAAGCTGGATGTGCCTGAAACCGTGTTTGGTCGTGCCTACAACGAAGACCTGGTGCACCAGGTGGTGGTCGCCTTCCAGGCCAATGCCCGCCAAGGTACGCGCGCCCAAAAAGACCGCGAACAAGTTCGCCACTCGACCAAGAAGCCGTTCAAACAAAAAGGCACGGGTCGTGCACGCGCGGGCATGACCTCGTCGCCTCTGTGGCGTGGCGGTGGACGGATATTTCCGAACATGCCCGATGAAAACTTTGCGCAGAAGATCAACAAGAAGATGTACCGTGCTGGCATGGCCTCCATCTTGTCGCAATTGGCGCGCGAAGGCCGCCTGGCTGTGGTGGATTCCCTGACGGTCGAATCCCCCAAGACCAAAGCGCTGGCTGCCAAATTCAAGGCCATGAACCTTGACTCTGTCCTGGTGATCGCCGACGAAGTCGATGAAAACCTTTACCTGGCGTCGCGCAACCTGGTTAATGTGCTGGTGGTGGAACCCCGCTACGCAGACCCGTTGTCGCTGGTTCACTACCGCAAGGTGTTGGTGACCAAGGCGGCCATGGGCCAACTGCAGGAGATGTTTGCATGAGCCACGGAACCCAAACTCAAAAATTTGACGAAGGTCGCCTGATGCAGGTGCTGGTTGCGCCGATCGTGTCTGAGAAAGCCACATCGGTTGCCGACAAAAGCAATGCGGTGACCTTCAAGGTGCTGCAAGATGCCACCAAGTATGAAATCAAGGCCGCAGTGGAATTGATGTTTAAGGTGGAAGTCAAGGGTGTATCGGTGGTGAACATCAAAGGCAAGACCAAGCGTTTTGGCAAGTCCGTCGGTCGTCGCGACAACGTGCGCAAGGCCTACGTGAGGCTCATGCCTGGCCAGGAAATCAACCTTGGTGGGGAGGCTGCGTAATCATGGCTGTTATTAAAATGAAACCAACTTCTCCGGGCCGTCGTGGCGTGGTGAAGGTCTCTCGCGAAACTCTGCACAAGGGTGCGCCTTATGCGCCGTTGCTGGAACCTCAGTTTCAACAAGCTGGCCGCAATAACAACGGTCACATCACCACCCGTCACAAGGGGGGGGGCCACAAGCACCATTACCGTGTGGTTGACTTCCTGCGTAACAAGGACGGCATTACTGCCAAGGTCGAGCGCATCGAGTACGACCCCAATCGTTCGGCACACATCGCTTTGGTGTGCTATGCCGACGGCGAACGTCGCTACATCATTGCACCGCGTGGCCTGGAAGTCGGCGGCACCATTGTGAGCGGCTCTGAAGCGCCGATCCGCGTTGGCAACACATTGCCGATCCGCAATATTCCGGTGGGTTCCGTCGTGCACTGCATCGAGTTGCAAGTTGGCAAAGGTGCGCAGGTGGTTCGCTCTGCCGGCGCGTCGGCAACCTTGCTTGCACGCGAAGGTACTTATGCCCAAGTGCGCATGCGCTCGGGTGAAGTTCGCAAGATTCACATCGACTGCCGCGCCACTTTGGGTCAAGTAGCCAACGAAGAACACAGCCTGCAGCAACTCGGCAAGGCTGGTGCGACACGCTGGCGTGGTATTCGCCCGACCGTTCGCGGTGTGGTGATGAATCCGGTTGACCACCCGCACGGCGGTGGTGAAGGCAAGACCGGTGAAGGTCGTCATCCTGTCGATCCTTGGGGTAATCTGACCAAGGGATACCGTACCCGTAACAACAAGCGCACGCAGGTCATGATCGTGTCGCGTCGCAAGAAGTAAGGGGCAGGAACAATGACTCGTTCTCTCAAAAAAGGTCCGTTTGTTGACCATCACCTGGTAGCCAAAACCGAAAAGGCTGTCGCTACCAAGGACAAAAAGCCGATCAAGACCTGGTCGCGTCGCTCTATGGTTTTGCCCGATTTCATCGGTCTGACCATTGCCGTGCACAACGGCAAACAGCACGTTCCGGTCTACATCACTGACCAAATGGTTGGCCACAAGTTGGGTGAGTTTGCGCTCACCCGGACTTTCAAGGGCCACCCTGCCGACAAAAAAGTCGTCAAGAAATAAGAGGTGACCATGGAAACACGTGCAACCCTTCGCGGCGTTCGTTTGTCGGTTGACAAAGGACGTCTGGTCGCGGATCTGATTCGCGGCAAAAAGGTCGATCAGGCCCTGAACATTTTGCAATTCACGCAGAAAAAAGCTGCTGGGATCATCAAAAAGGTTCTCGAATCTGCGATCGCCAACGCTGAACACAACGACGGTGCCGACATCGACGAGTTGAAGGTGAAAACCATCTACGTCGAACAAGGTGCGTCGCTCAGGCGCTTCACGGCCCGCGCTAAAGGTCGTGGCAACCAGATCAGAAAACCCACGTGCCATGTGTACGTGACGGTTGGTAACTGAAAGAGGCCAGGAAGTTATGGGACAAAAAATCCATCCAACCGGTTTTCGCCTGGCAGTGAGCCGCAACTGGTCGTCGCGCTGGTACGCGAGCGACCGTGATTTTGCAGGCATGCTCGCTGAAGACATCAAGGTGCGTGAGTACCTGAAAGCCAAGCTGAAAAACGCATCGGTTTCGCGCGTTCTGATCGAACGTCCGGCCAAGAATGCGCGCATCACCATTTACTCGTCACGCCCAGGTGTCGTGATTGGTAAAAAAGGTGAAGACATCGAAAACCTCAAGCGCGAGCTGAGCAAGCAGTTGGGCGTGCCGGTGGCCGTCAACATTGAAGAAGTGCGCAAGCCCGAAATCGATGCCAAGTTGATTGCCGATTCGATCACCCAACAGCTCGAAAAACGCATCATGTTCCGCCGCGCGATGAAGCGCGCCATGCAAAATGCCATGCGTCTGGGTGCCTTGGGCATCAAGATCATGTCGTCGGGTCGTTTGAACGGAATTGAAATTGCCCGTTGTGAGTGGTATCGCGAAGGTCGTGTGCCGCTTCACACCCTGCGCGCCGATATTGACTACGGTACATCGGAAGCCAAAACAACTTACGGCATCATCGGTGTGAAGGTCTGGGTCTATAAGGGCGATACGCTTGGTCGTAATGATTTGCCCGCAGTGGAAACACCGCGTCCAGACGACGAACGTCGTCCGCGCGGGCCTCGTCGTGATGCACGCCCCGGCTCTGATCGTCCGGCTCCGCGTGGCGCCCGTCGTCCGGTGGGTACCAACAGCGCACCCGCTGACGGCAGTGATAAACCTGCAGAAGCCCTTGGTGCTGATGCCAACAAACCCGCCGTTAAGCGCGTACGCAAAGTCGCCGCGCCAGGTACTGCCGCCAGCACGAGCGCTGTGGCAGCTGACGGTAAAGGAGAATAACCATGTTGCAACCCGCTCGTCGTAAATATCGCAAAGAGCAGAAGGGCCGAAACACCGGCATTGCTACCCGGGGCAGCTCGGTGGCTTTCGGTGATTTCGGTCTCAAATGTACTGACCGCGGTCGTTTAACCGCGCGCCAGATCGAAGCGGCCCGTCGTGCCATTTCCCGCCACGTCAAACGCGGTGGTCGAATCTGGATTCGTGTTTTTCCGGACAAGCCCATTTCGCAAAAACCCGCTGAAGTGCGGATGGGTAACGGTAAGGGCAATCCGGAGTACTACGTTGCTGAAATTCAGCCTGGCAAGATCGTTTTTGAAATCGTCGGTGTGACGGAAGAGTTGGCCCGCGAGGCGTTCCGTTTGGCTGCGGCCAAGTTGCCTTTGCGTACCACCTTTGTGGCCCGCATGATCGGCCAGTAATCAGGAGCACAGACTATGAAAACGACTGAATTACGCCAAAAAGACGTTGTCGGCTTGACCGCCGAGATCAAAGACTTGCAAAAAGCCCACTTTGGTCTGCGCATGCAAAAAGCAACGCAACAACTCAACAACACCGATGCGCTTCGTTTGGCGCGTCGTGACATCGCTCGCGCCAAGACCATTTTGGTCGAGAAGCAAGCGGCTGCCCAGTCCGCCAAATAAGGAGCGAAAAATGACGGAAGCTAAAAAATCCCTCAAGCGCACCTTGGTTGGCAAGGTGGTCAGTGACAAACGCGCCAAGACGGTCACCGTCTTGATCGAGCGCCGTGTCAAGCACGAGCTCTACGGCAAGATTGTTGGCAAGTCCAGCAAGTACCACGCCCACGACGAAAAGGACGAATTCAAGCTCGGTGACATCATTGAGATCACCGAAAGCCGCCCTATTTCAAAGACCAAAAACTGGGTTGCGACCCGTTTGGTGCAAAAGGCAGCACTGGTGTAGGCAAATGCAGTGCGCGCACTGCAGATTTATTGAAAGCGGCTCACAATGTGGGCCGTTTTTGTTTCAGTTTAAATTTTCCCTTTAGGAGCTTTTCATGATCAAAGTTGGTGACGCTTTGCCCGCGGTGACGTTGATGGAATATTCAGAGGTTGAAGGCGGCGGTTGCAGCCTGGGCCCCAATCCGGTGGATGTGGCCGCGGCCACTGCCAACAAGACCATCGCACTGTTTGCCTTGCCTGGCGCGTTCACGCCCACCTGCTCGGCCAAGCATGTCCCCGGCTATGTTGAAAATGCAGCAGCTTTCAAAGCTGCAGGCGTTGACGAAATCTGGTGTGTCAGCGTCAACGACGCCTTTGTCATGGGCGCCTGGGCGCGGGATCAGAAAACGGCCGGCAAGGTTCGCATGCTGGCCGACGGTGATGCCGTTTTTGCCAAAGCAACAGGTCTGACGCTCGACCTCACGGGCAAGGGCATGGGCTTGCGCAGCACGCGCTACGCGATGTTGGTCAAGAACGGCAAAGTGACAACCTTGAACGTGGAAGCTCCAGGCAAATTTGAGGTGAGTGACGCCCAAACCTTGTTGGTGCAAGCGAAGGGCTGAAACCGGTTAAGACGGTTGCGACGTGGTGAGGGCCTCGCCTTTACAGCGTTGCCATCAGGTAATGCGCGCCTTCTATTGGGTTGTGGTAGTAAGGCGCTATTTCGGCGAATCCAAGCTCTTCGTAGAGCGCACGCGCACTTTCCATGTCGCTCAGCGTGTCGAGCAAGACGTAGCTGTAGCCGGCGGTGCGCGCGGCGTCCAGAATGGCTTCAGCCAGTGCCCGACCCAATCCCAAGCCCCGACAACCAGGCTTTACGTACAACCGTTTCATTTCGCTGGCATTGGGATAGTCCACGGTGTCCAAAGGTCGAAGCGCACCGCACCCGACCCAAGTTGATCCGGTGCGCGCTGCCAGCAGTGCGCCTCGCGGTTGCGCGTAGTCGCCCGGCAGATTGGCCAGTTCGGCGTCAAAGTTCTGAAAGCAAAGACTGACACTGAGGCTTTTGGCATACTCGGTAAACAGTAGTCGGACGGCGTTGAGAGCGTCTGCTTCGGTGACTTGAACAATAGAGAAACGGTCTTGGTTCATCGGGTCGCCCTTGGATTGGATGGGTGTTCGGGCCACTGGCAAGGCGTCAGGCGTCTATCCGTGACACCACAGCGCCGACGAGTCCGGTCAAGACCACAAAAATAGCCAGCGCCAAGAGCCGCTTGCTGCGAGTATCGTCAGAAGACTGGGCGGCGAAGGGTAACGTTTTGTCGCCTGTCAGCATCGCCTTGATCAAGTTGTCATGTCTCTTGAAAAAGTAAAAAGCGATCGCCATCAAGTGCGTTGCAACCAGCGCCAAAAGAACAAGCTTGCCGACATTCGTGTGATAGAACGTCGCCAGGTTGACCCACTCTGAAGAAACGTATCGAACGAGTGGTCCGGCGGCAGCAATTTCGTCGTCACTCATCAGTCCGGTGCCCACTTGGAGCAACAAAATTGCCAGCAAGGCAAACACTGAGATCGCCCCCGTAGGGTTGTGGCCGACGCTCATCTGCGGCTCCCCGCGGCCGCGCACATAACGCATGACCTGCCCAGGGCCGAACAAAAACGCACCAAAGCGCGACCAGTAGCCGCCGACGAAGCCCCAAACCAGGCGAAACAGCAGCAGGCACAAAACGCTGTAGCCCAACCTGAAATGCCACTGCATGGCCGCGCCACCGATCTGCGCCGTCGTTACCAAGCCGACCACGCAGACAACCAGGGCCCAATGGAAAAGGCGGGTGGGCACATCCCAAACACGTACGGTATGGATCATCAATTCCCTACAAATTTGGAGGCAATCATTCAGCCAATAGACTGCAATCCCCTCACTTCTCAGTTTAACTTTGACACGTATCTTATGAAAAAACTAACCGCCCTTGTTTTGTCAGGTCTTGCCCTATCGGTGGCCGTGCCCGCGTCAGCCCAATTTGCCAAGGCTGAGGATGCCATCAAATACCGTAAAAGCGCTTTATTTGTCATGGGTCAAAACTTTGGTCGCGTGGCCGCCATGGCACAAGGGAGGGCACCGTTTGACGCCAAGGTTGCCGCTGAAAGCGCAAATACGGCCGAATTTGTGGGCAAGCTGCCCT
The DNA here is from genome assembly GCA_002784245.1 of Comamonadaceae bacterium CG_4_10_14_3_um_filter_60_75. Lineage (GTDB taxonomy): Bacteria > Pseudomonadota > Gammaproteobacteria > Burkholderiales > Burkholderiaceae_C > Rhodoferax. The sequence goes on along the minus strand of PFKL01000172.1, from coordinate 9,851 downwards.
GGGCAGGCTTTGGCCCGGGAACCGACAAAGGTGAAACCAAAGCCAAGGCCGAAATTTGGTCTGACAAGGCCAAGTTTGACGATCTGGCTGGCAAGATGCAAATTGAAATGACCAAGCTTGCTGTGGCCGCCAGGTCGGGCAACCTGGACGCTGTCAAGGCGGCGGTCAACAGCACAGGTGGCGCTTGCAAAGCCTGCCACGACGATTTCCGTAGCAAGTAAATTCGCACAAGCTTGACGCTGTTGGTTAGGATACGGCCCTCTACCGCAGTTTGAGGGCCTGTATGAATAGACGTCACTTCAATGGTTTCTGGACGCTTACCGCTGTTTTTGGCGCGTTGTTTCTGTCCCCGAAGGCCTACGCGCTGTCGCTTGCTGACTTGAGCAATGCGCAAGCGTCGCAAGGGCTTAAAGCAGCCTTGGACAGAGGGGCGCGCGCAGCGGTGGATCTGCTCGGGCGCCCCGACGGTTTTCTGGGTGATGCGCGTGTGCGCATCGGTTTGCCGCAGGCCTTGCAGGACGCCTCCGGTCTGTTGCGTACCTTGGGTCAAGGCCAACGTCTAGATGAGTTGGTCAACGCCATGAACCGCGCCGCTGAGGCGGCCGTACCGCTGGCGCGCGACATGCTCGTTGGCGCCGTCAAGTCCATGAACGTCCAGGACGCCAAGGCCATTCTTGGCGGTGGCGAAACCGCCGTTACCCAGTTTTTTGTCGACAAGACCCGCGCACCCCTGGGTGACAAATTCCTCCCCGTGGTCAAGAAAACCACCACGCAGGTCAACCTGGCCGAGAAATACAACCAGGTAGCGGGCAAAGCGGCCGCCGTTGGCCTGCTCAAGGGTGAGGCAGTCACCATTGAGCGCTACGTCACGGGCAAGGCTTTGGACGGGTTGTACTTCATGATTGGCGAAGAGGAAAAGAAGATTCGCCAGGACCCGGTGGGCACAGGCAGTGCGCTGTTGAAGAAGGTGTTTGGTGCGTTGCAATAGCGTCGTCGCCCGCACTGACCGGGTCTGCTTAAAGTCATAATCGGGGCCCGCTCCAATTTGTCACTTGCGGCACCCTGAACCACGGGTGCCTGGCAGGTGCTCGCCAACTCAATGAACACAGGTATTTTCATCATCGCGCACGCCCCGTTGGCCAATGCCCTGCGGCAATGCGTGTTGCATGTTTTTCCGGACGCCGCGACAGCGGTGGAGGTGTTTGACGTGCAACCCAATATGCCGTCGGATGAAACACTGCAAGGCGCGCGCACCATGATGGCCTTATTGGGGCGCCCGCAAACGCTGGTGCTGACCGATCTGTTTGGCGCCACGCCCTGCAACGTGGCCCAAAAACTGGTCGACGGAGTGAATTCGCGGTTGATCGCCGGCGTCAACTTGCCGATGTTGCTGCGCGCAGTCACCTACCGCAACGAGTCGCTTGACGCTTTGGTGACGCGAACCTTGGCCGGTGGCACCCAGGGTGTCATGCAGGTGGCAGTCACCGCGCCCCAGAACCAAAGACGCAAAGTACATGATCAAAACAACTACGACCATCAGCAATAAATTGGGTCTGCATGCGCGGGCCTCTGCCAAGTTGACCAAACTGGCCGGAAGCTTTCCCTGCGAGATATGGATGTCGCGTGGCGAGCGGCGGGTTAATGCCAAAAGCATCATGGGCGTCATGATGCTCGCTGCCGGCATGGGCGTAGAAGTTGAAGTGGAAACCAGTGGTGAGCGTGAGCTAGAGGCCATGCAGGCCCTGTTGGCGCTGATCGACGACAAGTTTGGTGAAGGGGAATAAGGTGCGCTTGAAACGCAACAGAGTGGTGGTTCGCGCATGACCTTTTCGATTCACGGTTTGCCTGTCGCCCGTGGCATCGCAATCGGCCGCGCAGTGCTGGTGGCGTCGAGCCGGCTCGACGTGGTGCACTACTTTATCGAGCCCGCGCAGGTTGAAGCCGAACTCAAACGCGTGCGTGATGGCCGTGACGCGGTGGTGACAGAAATCCAGCGCTTGCAGTCGACCATCGCTCAAATGGGTCCTAAAGAAACACCGCATGAACTGGCCGCATTGCTGGAAGTGCACCTAATGCTGTTGCAGGACGAAGAGCTGGCCCTGGGCGTTCGCCACTGGATCAAGGACCGGCTCTACAACGCCGAATGGGCGTTGGTCAGCCAACTGGAGGTGATTGCGCGTCAGTTTGACGAGATGCAGGACGACTACCTGCGTGAGCGCAAGGCCGACCTGGAACAAATCACCGAACGTATCTTGCGCGCCATGCGGGGCGTCTCGTCACCGCTGGTTCAGCCGTTGGGACGCGTGATGCGTAAAGCCACCCAGCAGGAATTGCTGCTTGACGATACCGTCGATGTGCCGCTGATTCTGGTCGCGCACGATCTCTCACCGGCGGACATGCTGCAGTTCAAACAAAGCGTGTTTGCCGGCTTCATCACCGACGTGGGTGGCAAGACCTCGCACACCGCCATCGTGGCACGCAGCCTCGATATACCGGCGGTGGTTGGTGCGCGGCTGGCCAGCCAGTTGCTGCGCCAGGACGACTGGGTCATCATCGACGGCGATGCCGGCGTGGTCGTCGTTGACCCGTCAGCCATCATCCTGGCTGAGTACGGTTTCAGGCAACGACAAGGTGAGCTGGCACGCGGTCGCCTTGCACGTCTGCTGCATACCCCGGCAGTCACCCTGGACGGGCAAAAAATTGAATTGCTGGCCAATATAGAAATGCCCGACGACGCAGCTGGCGCGATTGCCGCTGGTGCGGTAGGTGTCGGGCTGTTTCGCAGCGAATTTCTGTTCATGGGCCGCCACGGCAAGCTCCCCAACGAGGAAGAGCAATACCTGGCCTACCGGCGCGCGGTGGAAGGCATGCAAGGTTTGCCGGTGACGATCCGCACGGTGGACATTGGTGCCGACAAACCGCTTGACGAATCGGCGCGCGACATGGCACACCTGAACCCGGCGCTGGGCTTGCGTGCGATCCGCTGGAGCCTGACCGAGCCGGCCATGTTCCTGACCCAGCTGCGGGCCATTTTGCGCGCCGCCGCGCACGGCCCTGTGCAGCTGCTGATCCCGATGCTGGTGCATGCCAGCGAGATTCGCCAGACCGTCTCGCTCATCGACCACGCGCGGGTGCAACTCGACAACCGTGGCATCGCCTATGGTCCGGTGAAGATCGGCGCCATGATCGAGATTCCGGCGGCGGCGTTGACGCTGAAGTTGTTTTTGAAGTATTTTGACTTTTTGTCCATCGGCACCAACGACCTGATTCAGTACACACTGGCGATCGACCGCGCCGACGAGTCGGTCGCCCACCTCTACGACCCGCTGCATCCCGCAGTGTTGCGCCTGATCGCCAATACCCTGGCTGAGGCGCACGCGCAGGGCAAACCGGTGAGCGTCTGCGGTGAGATGGCCGGCGATGTCGGCATGACCCGCTTGCTGCTGGGCATGGGTTTGCGCAGCTTTTCAATGCATCCAGCACAAATTTTGGCGGTCAAGCAGGAAATCCTGCGCGCCGATACTGGCAAACTTGAAGACTGGGCGCAACAGGTCATGAGCGACGAAGAGCCAGCCAAACGCATTGCCCGCCCCGCCTGATCGCCTCCTAAAACCAGCGTAAGGCAAGCGGAATCAGCAGCGCCGCCAGCATCACCTGCACGCCCAGCGCCAGCCCGGCGTAGGCGCCTGCGTCGGCGTTGACCTGCAGGGCACGCGCTGCGCCGATGCCATGTGCGGCGGTGCCCATGGCGAAGCCACGCGCCATCCAACCCGCTGCGCTGGTGTCAATGCGCAGCAGGGCAAACAAGGCCTTGCCGCTCAATGCGCCGACCATGCCTGTCACCACCGCAAACACCGCTGCCAGCGCCGGAATGCCGCCGATGCGCTCGGCAATGCCCATCGCCACCGGCGCGGTGACCGATTTGGGCGCCAGTGACAGCACCACGTCGTGCGGCAAGCCCAGCGACCAGCCCATCAGCAGGGCGCTGGCGCTGGCGACAAAGCCACCGGCCAGTGCAGCCAATAGCAAGGCGTGCCAGCGTCCCAGCAATTCGTGGCGACGCTCCCACAAAGGCCAGGCCAGCGCCACCACCGCCGGGCCAAGCAAAAAGTGGATGAACTGCGCCCCAGCAAAATAGGTGGGGTAGTCCACGCCACCAAGCGTGAGCAGTGTCGCCAGCGTCGCCACCGACCACAGCACCGGATTGGCCCAGGCGGCTTGCCCGAGACGGGCATAGACGGCCTGCGCGAGCACGTACACCACCAGTGTGGCCGTCAGGCCAAAGAGCGGCGTGGCTGAGAGGTAAATCCAGAGTTCGACAAACTTAGGCATTGCTGCCCCGGCTCAAATACCGCAGCGTCAGCGCGGTCACAGCCAAGCCGAGCCAGGTCGACAGCACGATGACCACCAGCATGCGCAAGCCGTATTGCCCGAGCAAGCCCAGGTGCGTCATCACGCCCACACCCACCGGCACAAACAGCAAGGACAGATGCGACAGCAAAAACGTAGCGCACGCCGCCACCGGTTGGCGCACTGAAGGCCAGCGCAACGCCAGCAACAGCAGCAGCATGCCCAGCACCGGCCCGGGCACCGGCAGCGCCAGCGCGCGCGACAGGATTTCGCCCAGCGACTGCATAGCCAAAAGCCACGTCAGCCCTTGTAAACCTTGCATGATCAGCTATTAAAAACGGGGCAAATCGGGATGGCTCAGCTTGCCGCCGCGCACCAGCATGCGGCCGTATTCGGCGCAGCGCTGTAGCGTCGGGATCACCTTGCCCGGGTTGAGCAACTGGCGTGGGTCAAACGCACGCTTGACGCCAAAGAACTGTTCGTTCTCCGCCGCGTTGAACTGCACGCACATGCTGTTGAGCTTCTCCACGCCGACACCGTGCTCGCCGGTCACTGTGCCGCCCATGGCGACGCTGGTTTCCAGAATCTCTGCTCCAAACAACTCGGCACGGTGCAACTGGTCGGCCGCGTTGGCGTCAAACAGAATCAACGGATGCAGGTTGCCGTCACCGGCGTGAAAAACGTTGGCGCAGCGCAGCGCGTATTTCTTTTCCATCTCGGCGATGGCCAGCAAAATGTCGGCCACACGCTTGCGCGGGATGGTCGAGTCCATGCACATGTAGTCCGGGCTGATCCGGCCACTGGCGGGGAACGCGTTCTTGCGCCCGCTCCAGAACGTCATGCGCTCCTGCTCGTTCCGGCTGACTGCAATTTTGGTAGCGCCTGCCGCTCGCAGAACCTCGCTCATGCGGCCAATTTCTTCTTCAACTTCTTCCGGCGTACCGTCGCTCTCGCAGAGCAGGATGGCCGCGGCGTCGAGGTCGTAACCGGCGTGGACATAGTCTTCCACCGCTGCGGTCATGGGCTTGTCCATCATCTCCAGCCCGGCCGGGATGATGCCCGCAGCGATCACCGCAGCCACCGCGTCACCCGCTTGCGGGATGTTGTCAAAGCTGGCCATGATGCAGCGCGCCAGCATCGGTTTGGGGATCAGCTTGACGGTGACTTCTGTGACGACGGCAAGCATGCCTTCGCTGCCAATGACGACGCTGAGCAGGTCGTAGCCGGGCGCGTCGAGCGCGTCCGAGCCAAAAGTGACCGGCTCGCCCGCCATGGTGAAACCCCTGATCTTGAGGATGTTGTGCAGCGTCAGGCCGTATTTCAGGCAGTGCACGCCGCCCGAGTTCTCTGACACGTTGCCGCCAATGGTGCAGGCAATCTGGCTGCTCGGGTCCGGCGCGTAATACAGACCCAGCGGTGCAGCGGCCTCGCTGATGGCCAGATTGCGCACGCCAGATTGCACGACCGCTGTGCGCGACAGCGCGTCGACCTTGAGTATTTTGTTAAAGCGCGCCAGCGACAGGGTCACGCCGCGCGCGTGTGGCAAGGCGCCACCCGACAAGCCGGTGCCCGCGCCGCGCGCCACCACCGGCACGTCCATTGCATGGCAGGTTTGCAGCACCGCCTGCAGTTGCGCTTCATCTTCAGGCAGGGCAACTGCCAGCGGGCGCTGGCGGTACGCGGTCAGGCCGTCGCACTCGTAGGGTGTGGTGTCTTCACTGTTCCACAAAAAAATATGCGCCGGACACCTGGCTTGCAGCGCCTGAATCACCTGCGCTTGACGCTCGGTGTGTGAGAGCAAATCGGCGGCGGTGTGGGGCAATGGGGCGTTCATGATGAGTCCTTGTGCAAACGAAAAATCAGAGTGAACACTGTACGGGCAAGCGCAGACCGGTGTTGTGAGCAAATTTTGAAAGACGTTTGAAATCCAGGGTTGTTACAAACAATATAGCTGCTTGCGCTTGTTCAGCAAGGGCTGGAGCCTGATTTCTTGCAAATTTCTAGGATGCGCTTTGTTTCAGCCAGTCGACAAAGGCGACGCATTCCCAGCGTTCCATCATGCCGGTGCGCCAGCACAGGTAGTGCGAATGGGGGCTGGGGATGTTGCTGGTAAACGTGTCACTGGTGCCCAGGCGCACCAGTGAACCGTTTTCCAGCCAGGGCACAGCCAGTTTCATCCGGATCAGCGCGATACCCATGCCAGCGGCAGCGCCGTCACACATCAGGCCGACGTCGTTGAATTGGGAGCCATCCCCCGGCTCGGGCCAGTCGAGGTGGTTGGCGGCAAACCAGGTGCGCCAGGGCTCCAGTGGGCTGCGCAGCAGCGCCTCGCCGTCAAGGTCTTGTGCCACTTCAAAAGGACCGTGTTCGCGCACAAACCCCGGACTGGCCAGCGGCGTGACCTCGTCCTTGAGAATGCAGATGTGTTCGACGTCGGCGTAGCGGCCGGTGCCGTAGCGAATCATCAGGTCGGCGTCTTCGGCCACCACGTCGAGCAGCGGAATCGAAATCTGCAGCGTCAGGTCGATCTCAGGGTAAGCCTCGGTGAACTGGCGCAGGCGCGGGATCAGCATCGAGCGCGCAAACGTTGGCGTGGTGGCCAGACGCAGCTTGCGTTTGCCGGGGGCGGCGGCCGAGCTGGGAAAGCGCTGCAACATTGACAGCCCTTCGCGCACGTGGGCCAGGTACTCACTGCCTTCGGTGGTGAGGGAAAAATCAGCGCGGCCAAACAGCTTGGTGCCGATGATTTGTTCCAGCTGTTTGACGCGGTGACTGACCGCGCTGGGCGTCACGCACAGTTCGTCGGACGTCTGCGTCACGCTGCGCAGGCGCGCCAGCGCCTCAAAGGTGAGCAAACATTGAATGGGGGGAATACGTGCGGCGGCCATGACGTTCATTTTGACACCGGGTGAGACAAAAGCACTGCGTAGAATCCCTGCCCACCATGTCTGATCAACTCGCGGTCCTGCCGCAATACCTGATGCCCAAACAAGCACTCACGTTGCTGGCCGGGCGGATCGCGCGCGCGCGCGGCGGCGCGCTCACCACCCGCCTGATCGCCTGGTTTGTGCAGCGCTACCGGGTCAATATGGCGGAGGCGGCCATCCCGGACATCACCCGCTATGCCACTTTCAACGATTTTTTTACCCGGGCCTTGCAGAATGGTGCGCGGCCGCTGGCGCAGGCTGACCTGATTTGCCCGGTCGACGGTGCCATCAGCCAGTTTGGCCGGATTGAAGGCCAGCAGATTTTCCAGGCCAAGGGCCACCACTACAGCAGTATCGCGTTGGTGGGGGGCGATGCCACTTTGGCCGCGCAATTTGATAACGGTCATTTCGCCACGCTCTATCTTAGCCCGCGTGATTACCACCGCATTCACATGCCGTGCGCCGGGCGTCTCACGCGCATGATTTATGTGCCGGGCGATCTTTTTTCGGTGAACCCCACCACGGCGCGCGGCGTGCCGGGGCTGTTTGCCCGCAATGAACGATTGGTCTGCGTCTTCGAGCGTCCCCGCGGCGCAGGGACGTTTGTGCTGGTGCTGGTGGGCGCCACCATCGTCGGCAGCATGGCGACCACCTGGCATGGCATTGTTAACAACCCACGCGCTGGCAGGCTGTTTGATGTGTGCTATGAAAAAAAGTGCATTGAATTCAAACAGGGTGACGAGATGGGACGCTTTCTGTTGGGCTCCACTGTGGTAATGCTGTTTCCCAGGGCGCCGCTGCAGTTCAACCCGGCGTGGCAACCCGGCGCTGCGGTTCGCCTGGGCGAACCCATGGTCTCTTGATGTCTACTTGAAAATCACCGTTTTGTGGCCGTTGATCAGCACGCGGTGTTCGCTGTGCCATTTGACGGCACGCGCCAGCACCTGGCTTTCGGTATCACGACCCAGGGCGGTTAAATCCTCGACTGTTTTGCTGTGGTCAACGCGTGCCACGTCTTGCTCGATGATGGGGCCTTCGTCCAGGTCGGCGGTGACGTAGTGGGCGGTGGCGCCAATCAGCTTCACGCCACGGTCATGCGCCTGGTAATAGGGTTTGGCACCCTTGAAGCTGGGCAAGAATGAATGGTGAATGTTGATGGCGCGCCCCGACAGTTTCTGGCACAGGTCGTTGCTGAGAATCTGCATGTAGCGCGCCAGCACCACCAGCTCGGCGCCCTCACTGTCAATGATCTCCATCTGTCGTGATTCCACCTGCGCCTTGGTCGCTGCGGTGACCGGCAAATGGTGAAACGGCACGTTGTAGCTGGCGGCCAGTTGGTAAAAGTCGCGGTGGTTGCTGATGATGGCGCGAATGTCCAGCGGCAGCAGGCCGCTTTTCCAGCGAAACAGCAAGTCGTTAAGGCAATGGCCTTCTTTGCTGACCAGAATCACGGTGCGCATCGGTTGCGCCTGCGCACGCAGATGCCATTGCATTTGGTACGGTGCGGCAAAGTCGGACAGTTGGCTCTTGAGCTCGTCAAAACCCAGCTTGGAACAAGCAAACTGCACGCGCATGAAAAACAGGCCGGTGCTGGCGTCGTTGTACTGGGCGGCTTCTTCAATGTTGCCACTGCGCTCGAGCAAAAAGCCTGACAGCGCGTGGACCAGGCCCAGGCGGTCCGGGCATGACAAGGTGAGGGTGTAAACAGGATTCATGGTGAGCTATTGTCGCTGGCTAAACTGTGTCCCTTTGCAAAGTGCAACCCCGATTTTTTTTGCCGATGACAGGAGACCACGAGATGAAGCCAGGACATCTTTCAAAACAGCGCCGCGCCCTTGTGGCGGCTGTACTGAGCGCAGCCACTGCCGCTGCCTCAGCCGCCATCAGAATCTCTATTTGGCCGTGGAAAGGCGACAAGCCGTACCCCCAGGGCGATCCCTTGCCGGTAGACTTGTCGACGCTACCCGAGGGCAAACTGCTGACGCTCAACTGGCAGGACAAACCCGTCTGGGTGTTGCGCCGCAGCGCCGCCGACCTGGCCACCTTGTCCAAAAAAACGGCCATCGAATTGACCGACGCTGAGTCCAAGGAGTCGGTGCAACCGGCCACGTGTCGCAATCCGCACCGCTCGATCAGGCCGGAGATTTTTGTTGCAATGGGTTTGTGCACGCACCAAGGCTGCATACCCTACCTCAGCGAAGGCAAGGGTTTTATCTGCCCCTGCCACGCCTCGCAATACGACCTGGCCGGGCGGGTGTTTGACGACGGCCCGGCGCCGGCCAATCTGGTGATTCCGGCCTACCGCTTCGCTTCAGACCAGCAGTTGGTGATCGGCGAAGACGCTTGAGTCACCGCGCGTTGAGCCATTGTCAGAAAAGGGTCAGTTTGACGTTCATACAATAAAAAAAATCGTCACACTGAAAGAGAGTCCCCGATGCACATGGCAGACGCGTTGTTTTCCCCGGCCGTCGGGGCGACTTTTTGGGCGGCTTCTGCCGTGACGCTGGTAGCGGCCTCGCGCCGACTGCAAAGCGACCAGCGCGAGGACCTCGTACCGCTGATGGGGGTGCTGGC
>PFKL01000127.1 GCA_002784245.1 Comamonadaceae bacterium CG_4_10_14_3_um_filter_60_75 | reverse complement strand
GGAACCCAAAGTGCTGCTGATGGACGAGCCCTTTGGTGCGCTGGATGCCCTCACCCGTGCCAAGCTGCAAGACGAGCTGCTGGAAATTGTGGCCAAGACCAAGGCCACCGTGGTGATGGTGACGCACGACGTTGACGAAGCCGTGCTGCTGAGCGACAAGATCGTGATGATGACCAACGGGCCCAGCGCCACCATTGGCGAAGTGCTCAGCGTCAAGCTGGCGCGACCTCGCAACCGCGTCGAGCTGGCCGAAGACCGCCACTATGTGCAGTACCGCAAAGCGGTCATCGACTTTTTGTACACACGACAAAGCCACGTCGAAAAAGCCGCTTGAGCCCTCAGGACGCCAGCATGAACAAGAAAACATTCATTCGCGCAGTTGAATATTGGGTACCTGATGCGTCGGGTAGCCTGCTGGAATTTGGCGGTGGCCTGTTTGGTGCGGCCAAGCGCTTTGAAGCGGCCACCCGCAATTTGTGCTTTGGCCGTGGCGAAGGCTTGCCCGGGCAGGCTTGGGAACAGGGTCACCCTTTGATGCTCAAAGACCTGCAGTCACCCCTGTTTCGGCGTGCGGCAGCAGCATTGGCCGATGGTTTGACCTGCGCCGTGGCGCTGCCGGTTTTTGTGGGCGAACGCTTGAGCACCGTGGTGCTGCTGTTTTGCAGTGGTGATGCCGATTTGGCAGGCGCCATCGAGCTGTGGCACAACGACCCCGCTGACAACAGCGACATGACGCTGCAAAGCGGTCACTATGGCAACACCGGCGACACCTTTGAATTTTTGTCCAGCCACACCAGCTTTCGCTGTGGCACTGGCTTGCCAGGCCTGGCTTGGGACAAGCAGGCCCCCGTTTTCATGCCCGATTTGGGGCGTGGCTCGGGCTTTTTGCGCGCTGACAGCGCCCTCAAAGTAGGCATCAACCGCGGCTTTGCCATGCCGTGTGGCTCGGTCGATGACCACGTCTATGTTTTGGCATTTTTAAGCGCTCTGGCGACCCCGATTGCCAGCCAGGTCGACGTGTGGCAACCCGATGCCCTGCAATCGCACCTGGTGCACAGCTTCAGTTTTTCTGAAACACCGTCAGAAACCACGCCACGGCCAGAACACAATCTGGCGCTGAACGATGGGGTGGTGGGGTCGGTATTTGCCACGGGTGTGCCGGTGCAAGACGGTCAGCGCATCGTCTGCCCGGTGGCCATGCAAGACCACATCACAGCCGTGATGGCGCTGAGTTTGTAACCCCACCCCATACCCAACCTACAGAGCTTGCTATGAAAAAAATGAAACTTGTGATGGTCGGCAACGGCATGGCGGGTGTCCGCACACTGGAAGAGCTGCTGAAAATCGCTCCAGAGCTGTACGACATCACCGTCTTTGGCGCTGAGCCGCACCCCAACTACAACCGCATTTTGCTCAGTCCGGTGTTGGCAGGCGAGCAAACGCTTGATGAGATCGTGCTTAACGATTGGTCTTGGTACACAGACAACCACATCACGCTGCACGCCGGCTGGCGGGTGACCTCGGTCGACCGCATCAAGCGCGTGGTGCATGCGCAAAACGCCACGGGTGAAACCCTCAGCGCCGAATACGACCGCCTGTTGCTGTGCACCGGCTCCAACCCCTTCATGCTGCCGATTCCCGGCAAAGACCTGAAGGGCGTGATTGCCTACCGCGACATTGCCGACACCCAGGCCATGATCGATGCGGCCAGCCAATACAAGCACACGGTGGTCATCGGTGGCGGCCTGTTGGGGCTGGAGGCCGCCAACGGCCTGATGCGCCGTGGCATGCAAGTGAGCGTGGTGCACGTCATGCCGACGCTGATGGACCGCCAGCTTGATTCGGTGGCGGCCAAGCTGCTACAAAAGAGCCTGGAAGAACGTGGCCTGCGCTTTTTGATGGGCGCGCAAACCCAGGCTCTACTCAAGCCCGCTGACTTAGGCGACTGGGAGGCAGAGCGTGCTGCGCAGGTCAAGGAGGAGCACGCGCAGCGGGCGGGGGACACGGAGCAGAACGCTCTGCCGCCCGGTCCCCGGCCCGATGCAGCACACCAGGCAACCATCGCAGTTGTACTAAATTTAGAAGAAAAACTAGCCTCTAGCCCAGACCGGGTGTGCGCTGTGCGCTTCAAAGATGGTAGCGTAGTGGCGGCTGACCTGGTGGTGATGGCTGTGGGCATTCGCCCCAACACCGAACTGGCGCAAGCCATGCGGCTGCATTGCGACAAGGGCATTGTGGTCAACGACACGCTGCAAACCATCACCGATGCCCGGATTTACAGCGTGGGTGAATGCGCCGCGCACCGCGGCACGGCTTATGGTCTGGTCGCGCCTCTGTTTGAACAGGCCAAAGTGGCCGCCAACCACCTGGCCCAGTTTGGCATTGGGCGTTATGTGGGGTCGCTGACCTCTACCAAGCTCAAGGTCACCGGCATTGATTTGTTCAGCGCAGGCAACTTTGCCGGCGGCGAAGGCACGGAAGAAATCGTCATGAGCGACCCCAAAGGTGGCGTTTACAAAAAGCTAGTGCTCAAAGACGACAAGCTGGTGGGTGCCTGCCTGTATGGCGACACGGTAGACGGCAGCTGGTACTTCAAACTGCTGCGCGATGGCCGCCACATTGCCGACATCCGCGACAAACTGATGTTTGGCGAGAGCAACATGGGCGACGCGGGTCACCAAGGCCAAAACAAGGCCGCCGCCATGAAAGACAGCGATGAGGTGTGTGGTTGCAACGGTGTCACCAAAGGCACCATCTGCAAAACCATCCGCGAAAAAGGCCTGTTTACCCTGGACGAGGTGCGCAAGCACACCAAGGCCAGCGCGTCCTGCGGCTCATGCACCGGGCTGGTGGAACAGCTGCTGATCCTGACCGCGGGCGCGGATTATTCGGCCACACCCAAAACCAAAGCCCTGTGCGCCTGCACCGACCACGGCCACCAAGCCGTGCGCGATGCCATCAAGGCCAACAAACTGCTGAAAATTGCCGACGTGTTTGCCTTCATGGAATGGAAAACACCCAACGGCTGCGCCAGTTGCCGCCCGGCGGTCAACTACTACCTGATCAGCACCTGGCCCAAAGAGGCCAAGGACGACCCGCAAAGCCGCTTTATCAACGAGCGCAGCCATGCCAACATTCAAAAAGACGGCACTTACAGCGTGATCCCGCGCATGTGGGGCGGCGAGACCAGCGCCAGTGAATTGCGCCGTATTGCCGACGTGGTGGACAAGTACCAGATACCCACCGTCAAGGTCACCGGCGGCCAGCGCATTGACTTGCTGGGGGTCAAAAAAGAGCTGTTGCCTGCGGTGTGGCAAGACCTGGGCATGCCCAGCGGCCACGCCTATGCCAAGGCGCTGCGCACGGTGAAAACCTGCGTCGGCTCTGAGTGGTGTCGCATGGGCACGCAAGACAGCACGCAAATGGGCAAGGATTTGGAGCGAGCCATGTGGCGCATGTACGCCCCGCACAAAGTCAAATTTGCCGTGAGCGGCTGCCCGCGCAACTGTGCCGAAGCCGGCATCAAGGACGTGGGCATCATCGGCGTGGACAGCGGCTGGGAGATGTATGTGGCGGGCAACGGCGGTATCAAAACCGAGGTAGCGCACTTTTTGGTGAAGGTCAAAACTGCCGCTGAAGTGCTGGAGTACACCGGCGCTTTTTGCGAGCTGTACCGCGCAGAGGGCTGGTACCTGGAGCGCACCGTGCATTTTGTCAACCGCGTCGGGCTGGACTATGTCAAAAAGCGCATTGTCGAAGATGCCGCGGGCCGCAAAACGCTGTGGGAAAACCTACAGTTTGCCCTGGACGGCGAGCCTGACCCCTGGTTTGAATTTGACAAGGCGGCGGTGGATACACGGCAGTTTGAGGCGATCAGCGTATGAGTGAGCAGGTGGTGACCAGCTGCCCCTTGTAGGGTCGACTTCAGTCGACCATGGCGGACTCAAGTCCGCCCTACAAAGTCTCTGCAAAGCCAATCAAAACTGTTT
>PFKL01000158.1 GCA_002784245.1 Comamonadaceae bacterium CG_4_10_14_3_um_filter_60_75 | reverse complement strand
CAGCAACGACTCGTTCTTCACTCAGTGCGAGGCCGAAGGCTTCAGGCGCATCACCTACTTTTTAGACCGCCCGGACGTGATGGCCATGTTCACCGTGACGCTGCGTGCTGACAAGGACAGCTACCCGGTGCTGCTGTCCAACGGCAATCTCGCTGAGAGCGGCACACTGGAAGACGGCCGCCACTTTGCCACCTGGGTCGACCCGTTTAAAAAGCCTTGCTATCTGTTTGCGCTGGTGGCCGGCAAACTGGTGGCGCGCGAGCAGCGCATCACCGCACGCAACGGTCGCGAACACCTGCTGCAGGTCTACGTGCGCCCTGGCGACATGGACAAGACCGAGCACGCCATGGCCTCGCTGATCAACGCCATCATCTGGGACGAAGCGCGTTTTGGCCTGCCGCTGGATCTGGAACGCTTCATGATCGTGGCCACCAGCGACTTCAACATGGGCGCGATGGAAAACAAAGGCCTGAACATCTTCAACACCAAGTACGTGCTGGCCAACCAGGCCACCGCCACCGATGTCGACTTTGCCAACATCGAGAGCGTAGTCGGCCACGAATACTTCCACAACTGGACCGGTGACCGCATCACCTGCCGCGACTGGTTCCAACTCTCCTTAAAAGAAGGCCTGACGGTATTCCGCGATCAGGAATTCAGCATGGACTTGTGCGCGGATGCATCCGCCCGCGCCGTCAAGCGCATTGAAGACGTGCGGGTGCTGCGCACGGCACAGTTCCCCGAAGACGCCGGCCCGATGGCGCACCCGGTGCGCCCCGACAGCTACATCGAGATCAACAACTTCTACACCGTCACCATCTACGAAAAAGGTGCCGAGGTGGTGCGTATGATGCAAACGCTGGTCGGCAGATCAGGCTTTGCCAAAGGCATCACACTCTATTTTGCCCGCCACGATGGCCACGCCGTGACCTGCGACGACTTCGCCCAAGCCATTGCCGATGCCAACCCCGACTCCAGCCTGGCCAAGCTGCTGCCGCAGTTCAAGCGTTGGTACAGCCAGGCTGGTACGCCGCGCGTGGCGGCAACCACACACTATGACGCTGCCGCACAGACCTACACCCTGAACTTCACGCAAAGCTGCCCGGCGACACCGGGGCAGGACAGCAAAGAGCCGTTTGTCATTCCGATCAGCCTGGGGCTAATCGGCGCTGTCAGCGGCAGCGCCCTGCCCTTGCAACTGCACGGTTCGATCGCCAGCGGGGGTGACAACCACCTGTTTGTCATGACGCAAGCCAGCGAGTCGATCACGTTCGAGAACGTCGCAGAAGAGCCCGTGCCGTCGATCCTGCGCGGTTTCAGCGCTCCGGTGATTCTGGACTTTGATTACAGCGACGCACAGTTGCTCACCCTTTTGGCCAACGACCCCGACGCCTTCAACCGCTGGGAAGCCGGACAACGCCTGGCGCTGCGCCGCGCTATGGCTTCAATAGCTTCTGACGAAATAACTACGGGGGCTGAGGGGCTGGATGATGCTTATATTGCAGCCATGCGCTCAGTGCTACGCCACCCCATGCTCGACGCTGCTTTCAAGGAACTGGTGTTAACGCTGCCCTCAGAAACGTACATCGCCGAGCAGCTTGACGTGGTCGACCCGCAGCGCATTCACGCCGTGCGCGAAACCATGCGCGCGCAGCTGGCGCGCGAACTGGCCAGCGACTGGCAGTGGGCTTATGAGGCGCACAGCTACAACGGCAGCTATCGCCCTGACACACTCTCCAGCGGCCGACGCGCGCTCGCGGGCCTGGCGCTGGTCATGCTGTGCCTGAATGCCAAGACCACAGGCGACACCGTCTGGCCCGGCAAGGCCTACCAACGCTTCAAGGATGCCGACAACATGACCGACCGCCTGGCTGCCCTGAGCGCGCTGGTGCACAGCGGCCACGCGCTCGCCAAACCGGCGCTGGAACGGTTCCACAGTCTGTTCAAGTCTGAAGAACTGGTGCTGGACAAATGGTTTGCCCTGCAAGCCGGTTGTATTGATCAGGGCGGACAAGTGTTACCCGCCGTGCGCGCGCTGATGAAGCACCCGGACTTCAACCTGAAGAACCCCAACCGCGCCCGCAGCGTGATCTTCAGCTACTGCAGCGCCAACCCAGGGGCGTTTCACCGTGCCGATGCAGCGGGCTACGTGTTCTGGGCCGACCAGGTGCTGGCGCTGGATGCCATCAACCCGCAGGTGGCAGCCCGTCTGGCGCGCGCGCTGGACCGCTGGAAAAAGCTGGCCGAGCCCTACCGCAACGCAGCGCAAGAAGCCTTGAAGCGTGTCGCCGCCAAAGCCGATTTGAGCAACGACGTGCGTGAGGTGGTCAGCCGCGCGCTGGCCGATTGATTTGTCATAAGGAAACATCATGAAACGCATCTCTCTGACCCGCTACCTGGTTGAACAGCAACGGCTCGAAGGCCACATCCCCTCGCAATTGCGCCTGCTGCTGGAAGTGGTGGCACGCGCCTGCAAACGCATCAGTCAAGCGGTCAACAAAGGGGCGCTGGGCGACGTGATGGGCAGCGCCGACAGCGAGAATATTCAGGGCGAGATGCAGAAAAAGCTCGACATCATCGCCAACGAGGTGCTGATCGAAGCCAACGAATGGGGCGGCCACCTGGCGGCCATGGCCTCTGAGGAAATGGAAGGCATCTACGTGGTGCCCAACCGCTACCCGCAGGGCGAATACCTGCTGATGTTTGACCCGCTGGACGGCTCGTCCAATATCGACGTCAATGTCAGCATCGGCACAATATTTAGCGTGCTGCACAAGCCTGAAGGTACTGGCGTTTCCGAGCAGGACTTTTTGCAACCCGGCACGCAGCAGGTGGCTGCCGGTTACTGCGTCTATGGCCCACAAACCACGCTGGTGCTTACCGTAGGCGACGGCGTGACGGTGTTCACCCTGGACCGCGAACAGGGCTCCTTCATCCTGACCGAAGAAAACCTGCGTGTGCCCGACGACACCCGCGAATTTGCCATCAACATGAGCAACCAGCGCCACTGGACCGAGCCGGTGCAGCGCTACATCAACGAATGCCTGCAAGGCAAGGATGGGCCGCGCGGCAAAGATTTCAATATGCGCTGGGTTGGCTCGATGGTGGCCGATGTGCACCGCATCCTGACGCGCGGCGGCGTCTTCATGTACCCGTGGGACAAGCGCGAGCCCGAAAAACCCGGCAAGCTGCGCCTGATGTACGAGGCCAACCCGATGAGCTGGCTGATCGAGCAGGCCGGTGGTGTCGCCACCGATGGCAAGCAGCGCATCATGGACATCACACCGACCAAACTGCACGAACGTGTGGCGGTGTTCATGGGTTCCAAAAACGAAGTGGAACGCGTGACAAGCTACCAGGCCAATGGCGGCTGAGTCGGCCGCTATAATTCGCGCCTTTCCAAGCCGGTGTAGCTCAGTCGGTAGAGCAGCTCATTCGTAATGAGAAGGTCGGGTGTTCGATTCATCTCTCCGGCACCAAATAAATCGAATAAAAACAACGCACTAGCCATTTCAGACTAGTGCGTTGTTTTGCATTGGGCAGCACGTTTTTGGACAACGTTTACCAAGTTGCGCCAAATTCACTACAGGGAAGCTGAAAATGAGAAAACCACCACCAGCCGCCGAGAAAAATCAGGTCTCCATCGTTCATTCATCAGCGGCCGAGTACCTGACCTTTGTCGCCGCAACTGGTAGTGCAGAGACCAGCGTGGAGATGCGTTACGAGGACGAGAATATCTGGCTCACCCAGAAGATGATGGCCACGGTCTACGATGTGTCGGTGCCCGCCATCAACCAGCACCTTAAGCGAATTTTTGCCGATAACGAACTCGACGAGGCGGCAGTTATTAAGCAGTACTTAACCACTGCCGCCGATGGCAAGAACTATCAGGTTAAGCATTACAGCCTGCAAGCCATCGTCGCCGTTGGCTTCAAGATCGAAAACGAACGTGCAGTGCAGTTCCGCAAGTGGGCCAACCAAATCGTCAAAGATTACACGATTCAGGGCTGGGCTATGGATGTGGACCGGCTGAAACACGGCGGCAGCATCCTGGGCGTTGATTTTTTCGAGCGTCAACTGGAAAAAGTCCGTGAAATCCGGCTTTCAGAGCGGAAGTTTTATCAGAAGATCACCGACATCTACGCCACCTCACTGGACTATGACCCAACGGCCACTGCGACCAAGCGATTTTTTGCGGCGGTTCAGAACAAACTGCACTATGCGATTCACGGCCAGACAGCGGCGGAAGCCATTGTGGATCGTGCGGATCACAAAAAGGAAAACATGGGTTTGACCAGTTGGGATGGCGCACCCCACGGCAAAATTCACAAATACGATGTCTCCATTGCCAAGAACTACCTGTCGGAGTTCGAGTTGGCTCAGATGCAGCGGATTGTCTCCGCCTATCTTGACATGGCAGAGCTTCAAGCCATGCGCCGCATTCCCATGACCATGCAGGATTGGGAAGTACGCCTGGGCGGTTTCTTGAAACTCTGGGACCGCGAAGTGCTGCAGGACGCAGGCAAGGTCACAGCAGAAATCGCCAAGGCGCATGCTGAGAGCGAGTTCGAGAAATACCGCATCGTTCAAGACCGGTTGTTTGAGAGCGACTTTGACAAGCTGGTGAAGCAAATTGAATTGCCTGAAGACTAAGCGCACGGCCAAACACGGTGTAAACGCTGGGGGGCGTTTTGGGAATGCGCAAAATTTCCAAAATGTCGCGGTGTCCGCAGCATTGGATAGTGCATGATTACCCATCAACCCCCAGCATTACTCATTAGCTCAATTACGATATTTTTAAGGTGTAAGCAATACGGCACCAATGTTCAAGGGCTCATTGCTATTTTTATGGCGGTGAACCCTTTCTTCTTGGCCAAGCGGTCGCTATCATGTGAGCTAATGATC
>PFKL01000024.1 GCA_002784245.1 Comamonadaceae bacterium CG_4_10_14_3_um_filter_60_75 | reverse complement strand
TCACGATGTCATAGGCTTCCTTGGCGGCCGCCTGGTTGCCCTTGGCCACTGCGCCAGAAAACTTCTCGCCAATGGCATGCTGCACCGCGTCCAGTGAAATCAACCCACCCAAAGCGGCGAATGCACCTAACAACGGCACATTGGGCACCGGGCGGCCGACGTGCTTCATGGCCAGTTCGGTGGCGGGCACCATCAGCAGATGCTCGGGAAGAAAGTCCTTGACGAACTCTTCCAGCCCCATCTCGGCAAAACTTTTGGTGGTGTTGATCAGGATGTAGCCGTCTTTTTTGAGGCCGCTGAAAACGTCAACCTGGTGCAGCAACGTGGGGTCCTGGATGATGATGGCGTCGGGCTGCATGATGGGTTCACGCAGGCGAATCTCCTTGTCGTCCATGCGGCAAAAAGCCACCACGGGTGCGCCAGTGCGCTCGGAACCAAAACTGGGAAACGCTTGCGCGTGGCGCCCACCCATGAACGCCGCGATGGACATCATCTCGGCGCCGGTGACAACACCCTGGCCGCCACGGCCGTGGATACGAACTTGAAACATGTAATCTCCTCTTGTGTTGGCCAAAGTCAACTGGCCTGGTGCCCGCTGCTCGCAACGAGACGAATCTTGAACCTGAGGCAAATCTGAGTTTTGACTTTTGTCAAACTCTTCTAAGATACGGAAGCATGTTTCGCATGGTGATATTTTTTGCCTCTGCCTGCACAGTCAAAAACCATCTATCCGAGCACCATAATGCGCGTCAGAAGATACACTCTGCACCGGTTCTGAAGTGATTTACCACTCACAAAGTTAATTATTTTGATAGCACTTAGCCTATTCATGGCAAGGGCTAGCGCTTATTTTTTTACAAAGGATTTGTCATGAGCATTTACGCCAAACTCGCTGAACTCAACATCACCCTGCCCCCCGTGGCCGCGCCCGCTGCCGCCTATGTGCCCTTTGTGCAGACCGGCAAGCTGGTTTTTTTGAGCGGGCATATCGCCAAGAAAGACGGCAAGGTATGGGCGGGTCAGTTCGGCAAAAACCTGAGCACCGAAGAAGGCAAGGCCGCAGCGCGTGCTGTGGCGATTGACCTGCTGGGCACATTGCATGCTGCTGTGGGTGATTTGAACAAGGTGACACGCATCGTCAAGCTGATGTCACTGGTCAACTCCACCGGAGACTTCACCGAGCAACACCTGGTGACCAACGGTGCCAGTGAGTTGATTGGCGAGGTGTTTGGTGCCGAAAAAGGAGCCCACGCCCGCAGCGCCTTTGGCGTGGCGCAAATTCCGCTGGGTGCGTGTGTCGAGATTGAGCTGATTGCCGAGGTGGCCTGATCGCTTTATGTCAAACGCGCCGGGTGTCCGTCCAAGCGCTCAATGGCTTGATGCGCAACCTGTGCCAATTGCGCGGGGGTGACCAGCCTCGGCGCAATCTCGGAGAGCGGCAACAACACGAAAGCGCGCTCCCACATCCTCGGGTGCGGCACGCGCAAATCGGACGTGGCAATGACGCTGTCGCCATACAGCAGAATGTCCAAATCGAGCGTGCGTGGTGCGTTTTTGAAAGGACGAAGGCGGCCTTGCGCCTGTTCAATCTGCTGCAATTTAAAGAGCATCTCCCGCCCGTCCAATCTGGTCTGGATGGCAATCACAGCGTTGATAAAGTCTGGCCCATTGGCCTCATACGGGGCGCTACGATACAGGCTGGAGGCCCGCAGCAAGCAGGTATCTGGCAGCGCAGCGACAGTCTTCATGGCCGCCAAAACGGTGGCCTGCGCGTCACCCAGATTGGCACCCAGCGCAACATAGGCAATGACCTGCGGGCGTGGCATGACGCTCACGGGGCCGCTTCAGGTTTGTGGATCTTGTGCAGACGCTGTGTCACCACTGTCCGCGCCACCCCGGTTCGGGCTGCGGCGACGGCGGCGACGCTTCTTGGGAGCCTGCAAACTCTCACCGTCGACGGCATCAGTGGGCCGGTGCTCCCCCGACGTGTTGACAACAGGCAGGTCACGCGGGTCAGCCGAGGCACCCTGCGCACCTGGCTGCGCAGGTGTCTTGGGTGCACGCGGTGTGCGGGGCGCGCGCGCGAGTTTGGGGCGCTGTTGCTGCTCCATGCGCACGGCATCCACCATGTCCTGGCGTAGGTTGTCGTCGGCCAGGCTGAACTCTTCCCACCAGTCCGACAGCACTTCGTCAATTTCGCCGTTTTCGGCGCGCAGGCGCATGAAGTCAAAGGCGGCGCGAAAACGCGGTTGTTCCACCAAACCAAACGGCGCGCTGCCGACACGTTTTTCAAAGCGCGGCTGCATGGTCCAGATCTCACGCATATCGCCAGCCAATTTGCCACGACCCGACACATCGCCAATACAGGCATTGAAAGCATCGTCAATGGCATCCGTCAGCGCGGTGTGTGAATTCTGGTTTTTGGCACGTCTGACCCAACCGTCACGCACATCAGCCCACAACACGCAGGCCAGCAAGAAGCTGGGGGCCACCGGCTTGCCCTCGCCGACGCGGCGATCGGTATCCAGCAAGGCGGCCTTCACAAAGGGTTGGTCAGCGCGCTCCACCACCACGTCCAGCAGCGGGTAAATGCCGCGTGCCATGCCCAACTCTTTGAGCTTGTCGATGGAAGCCAGCGCATGGCCGGTTTGCAACAGCTTGAGCATTTCATCAAACATGCGGCTTTGCGGCACCTCCAGCAGCAGCTTCTGGCTTTTGATCAGGGGCGATGCGGTTTTGGGGTCGAGCTTGAAGCCCAGCGCGTTGAGCTTGGCACCAAAGCGCACGGCGCGGATGATGCGCACCGGGTCTTCACGGTAGCGCGTGGCGGCGTCGCCAATCATGCGAATGACGCGGTTTTTGGCGTCCTTGATACCGTGGTGGTAATCGACCACGATTTGGGTTTCGGGGTCGTAGTACATGGCGTTGATGGTGAAGTCGCGCCGTGCCGCGTCTTCGTCCTGCGGGCCCCAGACGTTGTCGCGCAGCACCCGGCCGGTCGAGTCCACCGCGTGCTTCATGCCAGCCAGATCGCTCTTGCTGGTTTTTTCGTTGCCGGCCACCTGCTCGGCGGCGGCGTTGTCCAGGTAGGCCCGAAAGGTGGACACCTCGATCACCTCGTGCTCACGGCCACGGCCATAGACCACGTGCACGATGCGAAAACGCCGCCCGATGATGAACGCGCGCCGGAACAAGCGCTTGACGTCTTCGGGCGTGGCATTGGTGGCCACGTCAAAGTCTTTGGGGGCCAAACCCAGCATCAGGTCGCGTACCGCGCCACCGACGATGTAAGCCTCAAAACCCGCCTGTTTGAGTGTGCGCACCACGTTGGCGGCCCGCTCGTCGACCAGTTTAGGGTTGATGCCATGCACCTCAGGGCCAATTTCTGCGCGCTTGCCAAAGCGGCTCTTGCTATCGGGATCGGCTTTACCCAGCAAGCGGTTGATAAATTTTTTAATCATTCGTTGTTTGTCATTGCGGGACAGACCGCAGACTGCGAAGCAGGCCCGCTCTGTCCTCAACATCCTTGGGAATTTTAGAAGAGTTCAAGTATGCGCCAGCCGCGCTGACTGGCCAGCGCGCGCAGGGTGTCGTCGGGGTTGGTGGCCACCGGGTGC
Source organism: Comamonadaceae bacterium CG_4_10_14_3_um_filter_60_75 (assembly GCA_002784245.1). Taxonomy (GTDB): domain Bacteria; phylum Pseudomonadota; class Gammaproteobacteria; order Burkholderiales; family Burkholderiaceae_C; genus Rhodoferax. Next base: position 444 of record PFKL01000024.1, on the reverse strand, counting down.
GTGGCTTTCTCAAGCAGCGGCAAGTCGTTGATGGAGTCGCTGTAAAAAGTGGTTTCAAGCTGATCCCAGCGCAATTGATGCTGCTCCAGCCAGGCCTGCACGCGCATCACCTTGCCTTCACGAAACGACGGCGTGCCGTCAATCTCGCCGGTAAACCAGCCGGTAGCAGCATCGCGCTCCAGGTTGATGGCAATCAGTTCGTCCACGCCAAACGCCTTGGCTATCGGGCGCGTGACGAATTCGTTGGTGGCGGTCACGATCAGCACCACGTCGCCCGCCGCCTGGTGGCTGCGGACCAGTTCCAGCGCTTGAGGTTTGATGACTTTTTGCACTACAGCGCTCATGAATTGGGCGTGAGCAGCTTCTGATTTTATAGCACCTTTTTGACAGATAGCGGCGGTGGCAAAGCGCACGTAGTCGTGAATATCAAGTGTGCCAGCCTGG
>PFKL01000232.1 GCA_002784245.1 Comamonadaceae bacterium CG_4_10_14_3_um_filter_60_75 | reverse complement strand
TTGGTGGCGCTGGAAAAAGACAAGATCAAAGGCGCGATCCGCACCGATTTCATTTTGTCGACCGAAATCATCGTCATCGCGCTGGGTATCGTGCAGGGCAGCGCGTTGCTGGTGCAAGTGGGCGCACTGGTGGGCATTGCGGTGGCGATGACGATCGGCGTTTATGGCGTGGTGGCAGTGATCGTCAAGCTCGACGACGTCGGCTTGTTCCTCAGCCTGCGCGCAGGCGCGTCCCCGTGGGCCACTATGCAGCGCCGCCTGGGCGGGATGATTCTGGCCGCCGCACCGTGGCTGATGAAAGCCTTGACCGTGGTAGGCACGCTGGCGATGTTTCTGGTGGGCGGTGGCATCCTGGCGCACGGGCTGCACGACGTGGGCACCGGGCTGGCGCTGCTGAGTCAAAGTACGGGTGCGATGGCAGGCGTGACGTCGCTGGTACTCAACGCCTTGCTGGGTGTGGTAGCCGGGGCGTTGACACTGGTGGTGGTGCAAACGCTTGTCAAAATGCGGGGCACCCAACAACGGTAGGCGTGGGGATTGCGGCATGTGACCGGGCTTTGGGGTGCAAGGCGCGCGCCCAAAGAAGCAAGCGTTCAATTACCGTTGTTTCGCGCGTATTTCCGCTCCGAAACCGCATGCACATGCTTCGGTCGCCGCGCCGGGAATACCGCGATGCAGTGCGGATGGGAGAGAAGCGTACTTGTCGCTGTTTTGGCTTACACCTCACCGCCAAAGTGCTTGGTCAGGTTGTCCAGATACTGCTCGACCATTTTTTCGAATTCACCTTCGACCACGGGCGCGACGACCATCTTCATCAGGCCGGGCAGCGGCAACGTGAGTTCGCCCTTGGACTTGAAGGTGATGTGGGTTGACTTCTTTTTGTCGACGATCTTCCAGTTGCCCGATACCAGCGCATTGCCCACGCCTTCGACCGGCGTCCAGGCAATGGTGCCCTTGTCTGCGTTGGAGACGTATTTCGACGCGTAAATGGTTTGCAGGTTGATTTGTGTCAGGCCAATTTTTTCCATCTCCCAGCGGTACACGTTGTCGCCCATGTCAACCAGCTGGTCGACCTTGGGGAAGAAGCTCGCTGACGTAGGTACGTCGGACAAGGTGTCAAACACCTTTTGGTAGCTGGCTTTGACATTGAGCTCGTAGCCCAGATCGATTGTGACTTTGATGGCCATGGTGGTTTCCTCGAGGTAGGTGTTGGCACGCCCATTGTGGCAAAAACCCGATGCGCCCGGCATAGGGACAATCCCGCCACAATCGGCCCCCGAAAGGTAAACGCGTCCCATGAGTTTGATTCTGGCCCCGATGGAGGGCTTGCTTGATTTTGTTTTGCGCGACATTTTGACCCGCGTTGGCGGGGTCGACCGCTGCGTTTCAGAGTTCATTCGCATCACCGACACCTTGTTGCCCGAGCGCGTGTATGCGCGTCTGGTGCCCGAGCTGTTGCACGGCGGCAAGACGACGTCTGGCGTAGCGGTGCGACCGCAGTTGCTGGGCTCGGATCCGGTCTGCCTGGCAGAAAATGCCGCGCGGGTGGCGGCCATGGGTTGCGACGGTGTGGATCTGAATTTTGGCTGCCCCACGAAGGTGGTCAACCGTCACCGGGGCGGCGCAGCGCTGCTCGAAGAACCCGAGCTGTTGTACCAAATTGTCAGCGCCGTGCGCGCTGCGGTCCCGGCACGGCAAGCGGTGTCGGCCAAGATGCGGCTTGGCCTCAACGACGACAAGCGCGCCGAAGAATGCGCGCTGGCGATTGAAGCCGGTGGCGCAGGCGAACTGGTGGTGCACGCCCGCACCAAGCGCGACGGTTACCGGCCGCCCGCGTACTGGCAGCGCATCAATGACATTGCCCAGGTGGTGCGCTTGCCGCTGGTGGCCAACGGCGAAATCTGGACGGTGGCCGACGCGCTGGCCTGCCGCCAGGCCAGCGGCTGCCAGTCGCTGATGCTCGGGCGCGGCATGGTGGCCAACCCGGGTTTGGGCTTGGGCGTTCGGGCGTTGGACGACCCGCAGCGCCAAGCGGTTGACCTGGCCTGGCAGCAATTAGTGCCATTGCTGCACGACTTCTGGCAACTGGTGTGCCTGCATTTATCGGTTGATCAGCACACCGGCCGACTCAAGCAGTGGCTCAATCTGCTGCGGCGAACCTACCCGCAAGCGCAATACGCGTTTGATGCTGTGCGCCGGTTTCACGATCCGGCGGATGTGAATGCCTGGTTCAGGGGCTTGAATCTGGACGGAATGCCGTCAAGTGGAGCGCTCGGACGCAAAGAGCTCAGCCCGATAGAATGATTTTCATGAGTACCAAGCCTCCCAAAGTGATTCCCCAGCGCCCGATCAAGCCGGTTGAAGACGATTCCGACGGCACCGTCGTTCTCGAGCGACGCTCCCAGAAGACGCGACCGCCCAAGTTGTACCAGGTGGTGATGCTCAATGACGACTACACGCCGATGGAGTTTGTGGTGATCGTGATTCAGGAATATTTTGGCAAAGACCTCGACACGGCAACGCAGATCATGCTCAAGATTCATCTGGACGGACGGGGGGTCTGCGGTGTCTATTCGCGCGACGTTGCCGCGACCAAGGTCAACCAGGTGTTGGAAGCAGCCAACAAAGCGGGGCATCCGTTGCAATGTGTGGCCGAACCAGTCGAGCCTTGAGGGTATAAAGAGTTTGTTCGATCGCTGATTTCAATTCAGATTACAGTAAACGCCTGAAATAAGGCCATTGAAGGAAAACCATGATTGCACAAGAATTGGAAGTCAGTCTCCACATGGCGTTCGTTGAGGCGCGCCAACAGCGCCACGAGTTCATCACCGTGGAACACCTGTTGCTTGCCCTGCTCGATAACCCCAGCGCAGCCGAAGTGCTGCGCGCCTGCTCGGCCAACATTGATGACCTGCGCAAGTCGCTGGTCACCTTCATCAAGGACAACACGCCGCAGGTGGCGGGTGTCGACGACGTTGATACGCAACCCACGCTGGGTTTTCAGCGCGTGATTCAGCGCGCCATCATGCACGTGCAGTCCACCGGCAGTGGCAAGAAAGAAGTGACCGGTGCCAACGTGCTGGTAGCCATCTTTGGCGAAAAAGATTCGCACGCCGTGTACTACCTGCACCAGCAGGGTGTGACGCGGCTCGACGTGGTCAACTTCATCGCCCACGGCATCAAGAAGAGTGATCCGCCCGAGCCGGTCAAGTCGGGTGAGACGCAGGCCGAGGCTGAGGAATCTTCTGAGCGCGGCGACAAGTCCTCCCCGCTGGAGCAATACACACAAAACCTCAACCAGTTGGCTAAAGAGGGCAAGATTGACCCGCTGATTGGTCGCGAATATGAGGTAGAGCGCGTCATCCAGATTCTGTGCCGTCGGCGCAAGAACAACCCGCTGCTGGTGGGCGAGGCTGGTGTCGGCAAGACGGCGATCGCCGAAGGCCTGGCCTGGCGCATCACGCAAAAAGACGTGCCCGAAATCCTGGCCGAGTCGATTGTTTATTCGCTCGACATGGGCGCCTTGCTGGCAGGTACCAAGTACCGCGGTGATTTCGAGCAGCGTCTCAAAGGTGTGCTCAAGAGCCTCAAGGACAAACCCAACACCATTTTGTTTATCGATGAAATTCACACCTTGATCGGTGCTGGGGCGGCCTCTGGCGGCACACTCGACGCGTCCAACCTGCTCAAACCCGCGCTGGGTTCGGGGGCGCTCAAGTGCATTGGCGCGACCACCTTCACCGAGTACCGCGGCATTTTTGAAAAAGACGCCGCGCTGTCACGGCGCTTCCAGAAGATCGACGTGCTCGAGCCATCGGTCGAGCAGACCATTGACATCCTCAAAGGGCTGAAATCCCGCTTTGAAGAGCATCATGGCGTCAAGTACGCGCTGGGCGCGCTGCAGGCTGCCGCTGAACTCAGTGCCAAATACATCAATGACAGGCATTTGCCCGACAAGGCGATCGACGTGATCGACGAAGCCGGCGCAGCGCAGCGCATCTTGCCGCCGTCCAAGCGCAAAAAAATCATCAGCAAGGCCGAGGTGGAAGACATCGTCGCCAAGATTGCGCGCATCCCGGCGGCCAATGTGTCCAACGACGATCGTGGCAAGCTCAAGACCTTGGAGCGTGACCTCAAGAACGTCGTGTTCGGCCAGGATAAAGCGCTCGATATGCTGGCTTCTAGCGTCAAGATGGCGCGCTCCGGGCTGGGCAAGGGCGACAAGCCGATTGGCGCGTTCCTGTTCAGCGGCCCCACGGGTGTTGGCAAGACCGAGGCGGCCAAACAGCTCGCCTACATCATGGGCATCGAGCTGATCCGCTTTGACATGAGTGAGTACATGGAGCAGCACGCGGTGAGCCGCCTGATTGGCGCGCCTCCGGGTTATGTCGGTTTTGACCAAGGGGGCTTGCTGACTGAGGCGATCACCAAGAAGCCGCACTGCGTGCTGCTGCTTGACGAAATCGAAAAGGCGCACCCGGCGATCTTCAACGTGCTGCTGCAGGTGATGGACCACGGCACGCTGACCGACAACAACGGGCGCAAGGCCGACTTCCGCAACGTCATCATCATCATGACCACCAACGCTGGTGCCGAGACCATGGCCAAGGCGACGATCGGCTTTACCAACCCGCGCGAGTCGGGCGATGAAATGGCCGATATCAAACGCATGTTCACGCCCGAGTTCCGCAACCGGCTGGACGCCATCGTCAGCTTCAAGGCACTCGACGAGAACGTCATTCTGCGGGTGGTGGACAAGTTCCTGCTGCAGCTCGAAGCGCAGTTGGCCGACAAGAAGGTTGAGGTCACCTTCACCGACAAGCTGCGCAAGCACCTGGCCAAGAAGGGCTTCGATCCGCTGATGGGTGCGCGCCCGATGCAGCGACTGATTCAGGACACCATCCGCCGTGCACTGGCCGACGAGCTGCTGTTTGGCCGACTGATGGACGGTGGTCGTCTGACAGTCGATCTGGACGACAAGGACGAGTCCAAAACCGATGTGCTGCTAGACATCACACCGCTGCCCAAGCGCGAAGGCAAAGCCAAGCCCGAGGCACAGGAAGCGACCGTTGGCTGATGGTCTGCAGGGCTCAGCCCCGGTAGCCGTGGCGGCGCGTTTACCCCAGCGTGGCCTTCATGCGCGCCAACGCGCTTGAGCAGTCGCCAATGTGCCGATGCACCCAGACCGGGTCATAGTACGAGCCCAGGTAGCGTTCGCCCGAATCGCACAGCAGCGACAAGACAGAGCCTTGCTCGCCGCGTTCGCGCATCTCGAGCGCCAGCGCCAGCATGCCGACAAAGTTGGTTCCCGTTGATGGTCCGACCTTGCGGCCCAGTAAGTTGCTGAGCAACTGCATCGCCGCGATGGAATCGACATCGGTCACATCGATCATGCGGTCCACCAGCGTGCGGATAAAACTGGGCTCCACACGCGGGCGGCCGATGCCTTCGATGTTGGAACCCGGGCCGGTCACGCTGGCGTCACCGCTGCGGTAAAACGCGCCAAAGACAGAGCCCTCTGGGTCGACTACGCACAAGCCGGTGTCGTGACGCTGGTAACGCACAAAACGGCCGATGGTGGCGCTGGTGCCGCCAGTGCCTGCGCTCATCACAATCCAGCGCGGCACGGCATAGCGCTCGCGCGCCATCTGGGTGAACATGCTTTGCGCAATGTTGTTGCTGCTGCGCCAGTCGGTGGCGCGCTCGGCAAAGGTGAACTGGTCCATGTAGTGGCCGCCGGTCTGCGCCGCCAGTGCGCGCGCTTCGTCATAGACGGCGCCAGCGCTG
>PFKL01000114.1:1129-5971 GCA_002784245.1 Comamonadaceae bacterium CG_4_10_14_3_um_filter_60_75 | reverse complement strand
TGGCGCAAGGTGGTGATGCCCAACGCCTGCAGCAGCGGGATCAGGCGCAGCCAGACTTCGGCGGTCACCAGCGCGTCGCCCAGCGCGGTGTGGCGCCCCAGCACAGTGATATTGAAGCGCTCGGCAATCGCCTCCAAGCGATGCGATTCCTGGTTGGGGTGCACCACCGCCGACAGCAACAAGGTATCAAGCACCGGATGGTCAAACTTCAGACCGGTGTTGCGCTCCTGCAATTGCAGGAACCGCATGTCAAACGCCGCGTTGTGCGCCACCAGCACGGTGTCTTGCGCAAACGCGTGAAAAGCCGGTAGCACCGCGGTGATCTTGGGCTTGCCGCGCACCATTTCCTGCGTGATGCCGTGGATCGGGATCGTCACTGCCGGAATCAGACGCTCCGGGTCAACCAGTTGCTCAAAACTTTCCTGCTTGAGCAGCTTGCCATTGACACACCGCGCCGCGCCGATCTGGATGATCTGGTCACCCTCGGACGGATTCAGGCCCGTGGTTTCGGTGTCAAAAACGGTGTAGGTCAGGTCGCCCAGCAGGCGATCCTCCAGCGCACTGGTCTGGTCGGTGGTCTGGAACAGGTCAAAGTCGTAAAACTCGGGCCGCCCCTCATCGCTCTGGTTCTGCAACACCTCAAACTGCTCTTGCACGCTGACCAGCGGCAACAGAAAGCGGAAAAACGCCTCGTGGCGCACACGCTCGCGCTCGAACCACATCTCGCCGCCATGGCGCTCAACGACGTCGCGCACGGTCAGCGGTGTGCTCTCAACGCCAAAGCGCATCGCGTCCATTTCCCAGCTCATCACGGTCTCGGTGCTCATCGCCTGGCCGCTCCAGATCAAATCAAGCTGGCCACGTTGGCCGTTGGCGCTCAGGCGCAGGCGGAAAAACTTGATGTCGAACTCATCCACCAGCCGCATCGCCAGGTAGTCCAGCGCCTGCGTCAGGCTGAAGCTGTCCACGCGCAACCACAGCGACGCGTCCTGATTCTCCAGCGTGACACTACGCCCGGTGCGCGCCTCGATGCGCCGCTGCGCTGCCAGCAGCACGTCAGAGCCCAGCATTTCTTCCATCGGCCAGCGCGCCTTAAGGCCTTGTGCCGCCTTTTGCGTCATGCCATTGATGCGCTGGCTCATGCTCTGTACTTCTTCGCGCACCACCGCAAGAAAGCGCTCGCGCATGGGTTCTTCCAGATCCGGGTAAGCCAGCATGTCCACCGCCGCCTGAATGCTCGCCAGCGACGAGCGCGTGCCCTCGGTCAAGCCGTGCAACAGCTGATCGCGCAAGTGCTCTTCTTCAAAAGCGCGGGTCACGTTGTCGAGCATCAGCACAAAGCCGGTGATCTCTGCTGAGCCCTCGTCGACGTTGCGCACCGGCGCCATCTGCACCTTCAGCAACTGGCCAGCCTGGGTGGTAGTGACAAACTGCGCCGACGGACTGCCAGCGCCGCGACTCAGGCGCTGCTGGACGCTCTCTAGCGCGTGCGCGACCAACTGCCGGTCAAACACCGCGTAGATTGAGCGACCAATGCCAATCAGCTCGGCCCCACCGGCCAGCGTGGGCGCCTGCGACAACGCCTTGAACTGCAGCCGCGCACGGCTGTTGTACAAGATGATGCGACCGTCCAGGTTGCACACCACCACGCTTTGTGTCAGTTCGGCCATCAGCGCAGCCAGCCGGTTTTTCTCCTGCTGCACGCCCAAGTTGGCATTGGTGATCTGGGTGGCCACGTCTTCACGCAGGCTGTCGCGTTGCGCGGCAAGCTGAAAAATGGCTTCGGCCAGCGCCCGGGTTTCCTTGGTGCCGTGGTGGTTCATTGGCGCGGCCTTGGGCGCTGCCAGCAGCACCTGCGTTTGTTCCAGCAGGCGTCCGGGCGCACTGGCGTAGCGACGGAACAACCAGCGCAGCGTGGCACCAATCGCCACCAGGCCAAACAGCCAGGTCATGCCGATCAGGACAAAACGGGGGGCCAGTTGTTCGGCCACCAGCGCGCGCTGCGCTGGCGCCAGCGTTGAAGCAATCAAACCGATGGTCAGCAGCAGCCAGACCACCGTGGCCAGGCCAATCACGCCGATGGCCAGTAACAGGCGGCGGTCCAGCTTCATGCCTGGCGCTGCAGAATCTCGGCCACTTTCTCAACCAGCTCGCGGGTGGCAAACGGCTTGGTCATGTAGGCGTCGGCGCCAAGCGCCATGCCCTTGGCGACGTCGGTGTCGCGTCCCTTGGCGGTCAGCATCAAAATCCTGACGCCTTGCAGAGACTCAACCGCGCGAACCTCCTGGCAGACTTCAAAACCGGTCTTTTTGGGCATCATCACGTCCAGCAACACCAGGTCGGGCTTGTCACGGGTGATGACGTCGAGCGCCTCCTGGCCATCGCGTGCAATCAACACGGTGTAGCCCTCACGCCTGAGCAGGTACTCGAGAGAAATGACGATGTTGGGCTCGTCGTCGGCCACCAGAATGGTAGGACTCATGTTTGTCTCCGTTTTATTTAATTATTAACCGAGTCAGCAGCAGGACGAATGGGCAAAAAGAACGAGAACCGCGCCCCATCGGGCGGCTCGGATTCAAGCCACAGGCGACCGCCAAAATGCGCCACGATTCGCCGACTGATCGGCAGCCCGAGACCGGTTCCCTGCGGTCGGTTGGAGGCGTCCCCCCCTTGCCGAAACCGCTCGAAAACCAGCGCCTGTTGGGCCCGCGTCACGCCGGGGCCGTTGTCCTGTACTGACACTGTCACGCCCGCATCGTCGCTGGTCATGCTTACACCAACCCGACCACCGGACACCGGCACAAACTTGGCCGCATTGGAGAGCAGATTAAGCATCACCTGCATCAGCCGGTCGGGGTCGGCCTTCAAAAGAGGCACCTGGTCTGGCAAGGTCACCTCGACAGCGATCTGACGCTCGCGAAACATCTCGGCGGTGGTGGCAATTGCCTGGCGCACCAGTGCGCCCATGTTGACCGGCTCGGTCAGCCACTCGGCATGGCCCGATTCGATCTTGGCCATGTCGAGCACTTGATTGACCAGGCGTGACAGGCGCTCGGTTTCACTGACGATGATGTCGATGAACTTGCAGCGCTGCGCCAGCTCGATCTTCGGGTCGTCACGCAGCAGCTCAGCCAGCGCGCGGATGCTGGTCAAGGGCGTGCGCAACTCGTGCGTCACCGACGACATGAAGTCGTCCTTGAGGCGATCCAGGCTCTTGAGCTGCTCGTTGGCAGCGCGCAACTCGGCGGTCGCTTTTTCCAGCGAGGCGGATTTTTCTTCCAGCTCCAGCGAGTGCGCGCGCAGCTGCGAGGTCTCGTCCAGAATACGCAGCACGTCGTCGGGCGTGAGCGTTTCTTCTTCCACTGTAGACGCCACCAGCACGCGCGCTGATGCACTGCCCACCGCACCGGCGAGCTGCGTCTCGACGAACTGCACCAGCCGGGCATCGGGTTGGATCGCCTGCACGTCACGCACGCCACTCTGGCGGGCATAAGTCAAAAACAGCGCTTGCGCTTTGTCAGAGCCCATGAAGCGCTCGCATAAACGCAGCAAATCTGGCAGCTGTGCGCTACCACGCCAGAACACCGGGCTGCTGCTGCTGGTACGCTCAAAAACGTCAACGAACAGCAGCGCCTGGCTGGCCTCTTGCCCCGACGGCGCCCGCCACAACGACAAGCCGACAAATACGCCGCAATTGGCCATCAGGCTCCAGAACAGCGAATGCGTCAGATTGTCCAAGCCCTGCATGCCCAGCAGGTGTTCAGGACGCAACCAGTGCCAGCCCCACAGTCCCTGCGTCAGGAAAGCAGCGTCGAGCCAGCCCGATTTGGCCAGCGACGGCAGCATCAGCGTATACGCCCACAGCAAGAAGCCCACCAGCAAACCGGCCAGTGCGCCGCGCCGGGTGCCGCCCTTCCAGTACAGGCCGCCCAGGACGGCCGGTGCAAACTGCGCCACCGCGGCAAAGCTGATCAAGCCAATGCTGACCAAGGCGTAAGCCTCGCCGGCCAGGTGAAAATAGGCGTAGCCGAGCACCAGGACGACCAAAATGGCGACGCGGCGGATCAGCAGCAACACGCGCGTCAGGTCGATCCGTGATTCGTTCTGAAAGTGGTGGGTGCGCAGCAGCAGCGGCATGACCAGCTCGTTGCAGACCATGGTCGACACGGCGATGGTTTCCACAATCACCATGCCGGTGGCGGCCGACAAGCCTCCAACAAACGCAAACAGCGCCAGCGCGTTTTGCCCGGCGGCCAGCGGCAGCGACAAGACAAAGTTGTCGGCATTGACTGGCGCGCTGCCAAAGAACAGCAAGCCACCAACAGCTATCGGCAACACAAACAGGTTGATCGCCAGCAAATACAAGGGAAATACCCAGACCGCCCGGCGCAGGTGGTCTTCAGAAACGTTTTCGACCACCATCACCTGAAACTGGCGCGGCAGGAAAATCACCGACAACATCGACAGCAGCGTCAGGGCAAACCACTGCGTCCAGGCAAAGCCGCCGCTTTGTTCGAGCCGTGAGAGAGCCGCCAGTTCGGGCACGGCATGGGCACGCGCAAACAGATCGGTCAACCCGTCAAACAGACCATAGACCACAAACAGGCCCACCGCCAGAAAGGCGATCAGTTTGACCACCGACTCAAACGCAATGGCAGCCACCAGTCCCTCGTGCCTTTCGGCCGAGTCCAGATGGCGCGCGCCAAAAACCATGGTGAAACCCGCCAGCGCCAGGGCCATGTAAAAGGTGCTGTCCTGACTCCAGTGTGCTTGCGGCGCTGGCGCGGCAGCAGGAGCCAGGGTCAACAACGCAAACCCCGCTGACACCGCCTTGAGCTGCAA
>PFKL01000114.1:0-1113 GCA_002784245.1 Comamonadaceae bacterium CG_4_10_14_3_um_filter_60_75 | reverse complement strand
CACCGCCTTGAGCTGCAAGGCGATGTAGGGCACGATGCCGACCACCGCAATCAGCGCCACCAGACCGGCCAGCAAAGGGCTTTTGCCGTAGCGGCTACCGATAAAGTCGGCAATGGAAGTGATACGGTAGGTCTTGGCGATGCGGATCATCTTGCGCAACACCACCCAGCCCAGCACCATGGCCAGTGTCGGCCCCAAGTAAATGGGCAAAAACCAGACGCCGCCCGATGCCGCGCGTCCGACACTGCCAAAGTAAGTCCAGGCGGTGCAGTACACCGCCAGCGACAAGGCGTAGGTCCAGGGATTGGCAATGACAGAGCGTCCCTGCGCGGCACGCCAGTCACCAAAATACGCCACCGCAAAGAGCAGCAGCAAATACGCGAACGACGTGCCGACAACGATCCAGGGCGACAGCATCACTCGTCCTTGGTGCGGGTCACCGGTCGCTCAATCAGCCAGGCGATAGCGGCGATCAACACCACCCACAAGATGAACAGCGCTGCTGGAAACACCGGCACGCCACCCCAGGTGGCATCTACATCCCATAACGCCAGCAGCGGAAAGTTCAGCAATAACCAGCCACCGACGAACAAGGCTGACAGTCGCTGTGACAACAATTCCTTGAACATGGCCTCAGCTCGGAGTGCTCAGGCCCTGCTTTTGCCCCATTTGGCGTGGGCATGGCGGCTGAGTGCGAAACTGGCAAAAAACTTGCACCAGATGGTGCTACCGGCAATCGCACTCCAGGTCGCGTAGTCCCACGCGCCCATCAGCACGGACACAATCACACAAACAATGACGACACCGCAGATCAGGTTGATCGCCATTTCATAGGGGGCCCAGCGCTGGGCGTCCGGTGGAGCTTCGCCACGTTTGGTGGCCACCTCAGAAAAATCACGACGCATGACAATACGCCAGGCACGACGTAGCCAGAAAAAACTGATCGGAAACAGCGCCAAAAACAATATCCACGTCATCGCGACGCTGATGTCAAAAACCATTCAAGGCTCCAGTTCAAATTAAAAAGCCCCGCCAGCTTGAACACCGACAGGGCTTTGATTGTCACCCCTGCCCACCCAGGCGGGCAAGGGGCTGATCAAACGGTTCGATGAA
>PFKL01000111.1 GCA_002784245.1 Comamonadaceae bacterium CG_4_10_14_3_um_filter_60_75 | reverse complement strand
GGCATGGGCGTGAGCCAGCACACCCACGGCACTGACAACGTGCGCGCGCTGATCGCGCTGTGCATGGTCTGCGGCCAAATCGGCAAACCGGGCAGCGGCCTGCACCCGTTGCGCGGCCAGAACAACGTGCAAGGCGCCAGCGACGCGGGTTTGCTGCCGATGATGTTCCCCAACTACCAGCGCGTGGCCGACCCGCAGGCACATGCCTGGTTTGAGTCGTTCTGGGGCACGCCCTTAGACAAGCAGCCCGGCTACACCGTGGTCGAGATCATGAACAAGGCGCTGGCTTCTGATGCTGACCCGCACAAGGTGCGCGGCATGTACATCCAGGGCGAAAACCCGGCCATGAGCGACCCCGACCTGAACCACGCCCGCCATGCGCTGTCCAGCTTGAGCCACTTGGTGGTGCAAGACATCTTTTTGACCGAAACCGCCTGGTTGGCCGACGTGGTGCTGCCCGCCACCGCCTGGCCAGAAAAAAATGGCACGGTCAGCAACACCGATCGCATGATCCAGATGGGCCGCCAGGCGATTGACCCGCCCGGCGATGCCCGCGCGGACTTGTGGATCATCCAGCAAATCGCCCAGCGCATGGGGCTGGACTGGCATTACAGCGGCGCGCACCATGGCGTGGCCGAGGTGTATGAAGAAATGCGCCAAACCATGCCCGGCGTGCTGGGCGGCGTGTCGTGGCAGCGGCTAGACGATGAGAGCAGCGTCACCTACCCCTGCCCGCGTGCCGACGACCCTGGCCAACCCACCGTGTTTCTGGACCGCTTTCCCACTGCCAACGGTCGCGCGCGATTGGTGCCGACCACCCTCTCACCTGAGTTTGAACAGCCCGACCTTGACTTTCCCTTGATTCTGATCACCGGCCGCCTGCTGGAGCACTGGCACACCGGCAGCATGACGCGCCGCGCCACCGTGCTGGACGCGCTGGAGCCCAGCGCCATGGCCAGCGTCAATGCGCAAGAACTCAAGCGCCTGGGGCTGCAAGCCGGCGACACCGTGCGCCTGCGTACCCGCCGTGGTGCGCTGGAGGTGGCACTGCGCCAGGACGACGGCACGCCCGATGGCGCGGTGTTCATGCCGTTTGCGTTTATCGAGGCAGCGGCCAACCTGCTGACCAACCCGCTGCTCGACCCGGTGGGCAAAATCCCGGCGTTCAAGTACTGCGCGGTGGCGCTGGAGCGGGTCGGTTGATTGCCTTTTTTGGCGTTGGTTCAGGTGCCCCGGCGTGACACAATGAGCACATTGTCTTGAGGAGGACGGTTCTATGCGCTTAACTTCTATGGTGTTTGTACTCGCGAGCATTTTTTATTCTGCGTTGTGCTGGGCGCAGTCAAGTGCGGTGATACATCCCACTCGATTGCAAGACGTGCGCAATGCCAAGAAGGTTCGGGTGTGTATCTGGCCTGACTATTACGGCATCACCTACCGAAATCCCAAGACCCAGCAGCTGACAGGCATTGACGTGGACATGGCACAAGCATTGGCCAAAGACTTGGGGGTCAAGCTTGAATTTGTAGACAGTTCGTTTTCGAAGCTGGTCGAAGATGTGACCCAAAACCGCTGTGATGTAGCGATGTTTGCCATTGGCATCACGCCACAGCGCCAAGCCAAGTTACGCTTTACCCAGCCGTATCTGGCCAGTGATATTTACGCCATCACCAGCAAGGCGAATCGTCGCATCAAGACCTGGGCGGATATCGATCAAGCCGGGTCGGTGGTGGCCATTGTGAAGGGCACCTTGCATGAGCCCATCATGCGGGATCGCCTTAAAAATGCCAAATTGATGGTCCTCGACACGCCTTTTGCGCGTGAACAAGAGGTGCAGTCGGGTCGTTCGGATGTGTTCATGACGGACTATCCCTATAGCCAGCGCTTTTTGACCAATGCCGACTGGGCCCGGTTGGTGACACCAGATTCGGTCTATCACATTACGCCTTATGCATACGCAATGGCTCCAGGGGATGATGTTTGGCATACCAGGCTGGAAAAATTTGTGACTGATGTCAAACGTGATGGACGGCTACAGACTGCCGCCAAGCGACATCAACTTGAGCCTATTTTGGTGCGTTAATGGAGACACGGCAGCGAGACGGGCTGCGCTTTTTCCTGGCGATGGTGGTGTTTTTGGCCGCCGTTGCGGCAATGACCAGTTACAGCTTGTGGCTGTTGCGCAGTGATGCGGTGCATAGCAGTTTGAATGCTTCGGCGCTGATGGCACGTAGTTTTGAAAATTTCCTTACTCAAACGATCAGTGCCACCGAGTTTTCGACGACCAATGCCGCCAATCAAGGTAGCGCCCGTACCAGCGCGGCCCATATGGGCGCTGAATTCACCCAGTTGTTGCGTCAAGCACCCCATCTGAGGTCTTTGTCGGTGCTGGATGCGCAAGGCCGCATTGTGGTGAGCTCGAATCCTGCCAATTTGGGGCTAAGCGTCACAACGCAAGATTACTTGCCTTTGGTGCAGCAGGGGCAAGCAGCTTTGCGCATTGGTAAACCCTGGTTGGGTCGCGATTTTCATGAGACGGATGCATCGGGCGCTACCAGCCTGATCCCCGTCCTGTACCCTTTGGAAGAGGCCGATGTCCTGAGACATTTGGTGGCCGGATTTAACCCTGATTTTTTCGTCAACCACATGCTGCAACAGGTTGATGAGAAAGTTGGCGTGGTTGAGATTTTTCGCCTGGACGGTCTTTTACTGATGAGCACCCGGTTTCAAGGCCAAGGTGCGATGCCGCATTCAGATGATGTGGCAAAGCTGAAACTTGGTGAGCGTGAATTTGGACAATTTGAGAGCACATTCAACAATGGACAAGTGATGTTGACCGCATTTCGGGTGTCTTCTTTGTATCCGTTTGTGGTGGTGTCGCACTTGCGCCGTGATGTGGCATTGGAGCGGTGGCACACCGAAGTTCAGGCTATTTTGTGGGTGGTTGTACCTTCGGTCATTTTGGTGCTTGTGGTTGCCGTGGTTTTGTACCGCCGCCAGCGACTGTTCAAGGCGCAGCAAGCCGAATCGCAGCGTTTGCAACGCATCAATGCAGCCTGTGTGTTTGACAATTCACGCGAGGGCATCATCATTGCTTCTGCTGAAGGGCGAATCATTGATGTGAATGCCGCTTTTACGCGCATCACCGGCTACAGCCGTGCCGAGGCTATTGGTAAAAATCCCCGCATGCTCAGCTCGGGTCGGCAAGACAAAGCGTTTTATCAAAAGATGTGGCAAGAACTTAAGACTAACGGCCATTGGAGTGGTGAGCTCTGGAATCGGCGCAAAGATGGCGAGGTGTACGCCGAAATCCTCACTATCAGCGCGGTGTCGGATTCGGTCGGCACAGTGCAGCAGTATGTGTCGGTTTTCACCAATATCACCGCAATGAAAATCTATCAAACCGAACTGGAACACATTGCGCGCTTTGATGCCCTGACCAATTTGCCGAACCGGATTTTGCTGGCTGACCGCTTGCAGCAAGCCATGAGTCAGGCGCAGCGACGTCAAAGTCTGGTGGCCGTCGTTTTTATTGACTTGGACGGTTTCAAAGCAGTCAATGACACGCATGGTCACGAAGCCGGTGACCTGGTACTGACCACGGTCTCAAGCCGGATGCGCGCAGCACTGCGTGATGGCGATACGCTGGCGCGCAATGGTGGTGATGAATTTGTTGCTGTTTTAGTAGATTTGTTATGTAGGGACGATGCCATGCCGTTGCTGGTTCGGCTGCTGGCAGCCGCTGCTGAGCCGGTTGCCTTTGCGGACATGCGATTGCAAGTGTCCGCCAGTTTGGGGGTCAGTTTTTACGAGGCACAACAAGCGACCAGCATGGACGATTTGTTGCGTCAGGCCGACGCTGCCATGTACCAAGCCAAGCAAGCTGGTAAAAATCGGTACGCGATCTACCAAGCAGCGTGTGCATCTGAAATGCAGAAGACTTTGGTGTCCACGTAAGCCGCCAAAACGCTATTTATTAAATAGCTGGATATGCATACTCGGTATGCTCTGCAGGGGTATTTTCTAGAAAATGGAGCGGACGACATCAAAGTTGCCAATGCTTGCCCTGCATGGGGCGGTCACGCACAGGCCACACTGGGCAAAGCATTTGCACCACTTCCATCAGGCTTAACCATTCGACGATGGG
>PFKL01000081.1 GCA_002784245.1 Comamonadaceae bacterium CG_4_10_14_3_um_filter_60_75 | reverse complement strand
CTGGCGATGATGTGCGACTTCATCATCGCCGCCGACAACGCGCGCTTTGGCCAGCCCGAGATCAAGCTGGGCATCATCCCCGGCGCGGGTGGCACACAGCGCTTGCCGCGTGCCGTGGGCAAAGCCAAGGCGATGGACCTGGCCCTGACCGGGCGCATGATGGATGCCGCAGAGGCCGAGCGCGCCGGGCTGGTCAGCCGCGTGGTGCCGCTGGACAAACTGATGGAAGAAGCGCTGGGCGCGGCGCTGATGATCAGCGGCTATTCGCAAATCGCCACGATGGCGGTCAAGGAATCGGTCAACCGCGCGTTTGAGAGCGGCCTGAGCGACGGCGTCATGTTCGAGCGCCGCCTGTTCCACGCCTTGTTTGCCACCGCCGACCAAAAAGAAGGCATGAACGCCTTTGTCGAGAAACGCAAAGCCGTTTTTACCCACCGCTAAAGTGCTGACCAAATGACCCTATAATGCCGCTCCTTCGGTGGTATAGCTCAGTTGGTTAGAGCGCAGCATTCATAATGCTGATGTCCCAGGTTCAAGTCCCGGTACCACCACCAGATTTCTCTCTCAAACCGCCAAAACCCGCCTTTTTCAGTGAAGCGCGGGTTTTTTGTTGTCCGGCGCAATTGGCGGTTTTGCGGTGGGCTGAGAGCGCTTTGCGACGGCAAATAATCCGTTGCAAACTGATTGAGGTGCATCAAGGCAGCACGCCAAGTGCGGTGGCACCATGTTGGCCCGATACGCGAGTCATTGAAGGAGGACCCCATGCTGGATCGTCGTCAATTCAACCGTGTGATGCCGTTTACGCTGGCGGCCACGGGGGCTTGGTCGGCTGTTCCCCCGGGGAAGGTGCGTCGGCCTACCCCACAGCGGCACGGCAAACTTGGGCGATGGGCCGATTGCAGGGCTTTCAAGGGGTGGCCTTGGACTCCGAACTGGTGCGCTACGCCACGTTGGCACCCTCAAGCCACAACACGCAGTGCTGAAAGTTGCGCCTGCCCGTCCAGGCGGTCCTGGTCTGAGACGCCGCTGCGAGAAGCCAGAGCGCGCGCAAAGGCCCACTGATGCGTTACGCCGACGTGTGCACGAAAAGTATTCAGCCAACACTCAAGACGGCTCAACCGGTGCAGTCCTGGCGACACGGTGCCCCGGCTTGGCCAGCAATTCCAGGTAAAAACTGTCAGCGCCGTCTTGGGCGGCAGCGTCGATCAGCGCCGTGACGTTGGCCGGGTGCACCGCGGCGGCAGCTTCGGCGGTCAAACCAAACCGGCAGTCAAAGTCCCAAAAATCGACATCTGCGGGCAGCGCCTTGTTGCGCTCGCGCTTGAGGTACTGGCGAATCTCGTGCTTGGTGGCGTCGATCACCCGGTCACGGTTTTTGCCTTCGATGTTGAGCTTGAATGTTTTTTTCACGATAACCTTTGAAACAGAGCGCAGTTGAACGGCTGGGATTATCCGGGATTGTCCCGGGCAGGGTGACCCGTGCCAGCGGCGCAGCTTGTGTTACACCCTGCGCATCGCGCACGTATTGCGCTGTTTGCCACATACCGCCATGACCTTTACCGATCTGGGCCTCGCGCCTGCGCTACTTGCCGCTGTTGAGCGCCTCGGCCACACCCAACCCAAGCCCATTCAGCAACAGGCTATCGGGCCGGCGCTGGCCGGGCGCGACGTGCTGGGCTCGGCGCAAACCGGCTCTGGCAAAACGCTTGCGTTTGCCCTGCCGCTGCTGCAACGCTTGCAGCCCACCACCCAACGTGTGCGCCGGGCGCAAGCCTTGGTGCTGGTGCCCACGCGCGAGCTGGCGGCGCAGGTGGGCGAGGTATTGCAGGCGCTGGCACAGCAGCTGCCAACGCACGTCAAGGTGTCGGTATTTTTTGGCGGCGTGTCGATCAACCCGCAGCTGATGGGCCTGCGCGGCGGCACCGACGTGGTGGTTGCCACGCCGGGGCGGCTGTTGGACCTGCTGGCACACAACGCCCTCCAATTGAATCAGGTGACGCTGCTGGTGCTGGACGAAGCCGACCGCATGCTCGACCTGGGCTTTGCCGAAGAGCTGACGCAAGTGCTGGCCAAGCTGCCCAAGCGACGGCAAAACCTGTTTTTCTCGGCCACCTTCAGCCCGGCAGTGCAGGCGCTGGCAAACACCTTGCTGGTCGATGCCGTGCGGGTTGAGGTGGATGCGGCACAGCAACAACCCGTCGGAATCACCCAGCGCGCCATCGCCGTGGACGCACCCAAGCGCACCCAGTTGCTTCGCCATTTGATCAAGCAGCACAACTGGACGCGCGTGCTGGTCTTTGTGGCGACCAAGTTCGCCGCCGAGATCGTCGCCGACAAGCTGCGCAAGGTCGGCCTGACTGCCGAGCCATTCCATGGCGAACTCAGCCAGGGCAAGCGCACACAAGTGCTGGCCGATTTCAAGGCCGAGCGCTTGGCCGTGGTGGTAGCCACTGACGTGGCGGCGCGCGGGCTCGATATCGCCGGCTTGCCCGTGGTGATGAACTACGACCTGCCGCGTTCGGCGCAAGACTATACGCACCGCATCGGCCGCACCGGCCGCGCTGGCGAGCCCGGCTTGGCGATGAGTTTTGTCAGTGCAGCAACGCAAGCGCACTGGCGCCTGATCGCCAAGCGCCAACACCTGCAACTGGCGCTGGAAAACGTTGCCGGCTTTGAACCCAAAGAGGTTGCAGCGCCCGCTTCCACCGCACCCGAGGCCCCAGGCAACGGCGGCGTCAAAGGCAAGCGCCCCAGCAAAAAAGACAAGCTGCGCGCGGCGGTTGCCCGGCAAGCCCTGGTGACTGCGGCCCCAAAACCGTCGTGACCTAAAATCTGCGCTCCTTCTACAGCCTCTGGATGAACACCATGAACCGCTGCCTCGTTTCTTTGAAACCCCCCTTGCTGGCGCTCGCGCTGGTTGCCATGACCGCGCTGACATCGGCCGCAGCCATGGCACAGGGCTTGATGCGCCCCTTTCCCAAGACGGCCCTGCGCGGCCTGCTGGAGGTAACCGCACCGCCGCAAGTCCTGCTCAACGGCAAGCCCGCGCGCCTGTCGCCGGGTGCCCGCATCAAAGGCACCAACAACCTGATCGTGATGTCGGGCACGCTGGTCAGGCAGCAGGTGCTGGTGAACTATGTCGCGGACAGCCAAGGCATGCTGCATGAGGTCTGGATCCTGACCCCGGCCGAGGCGCAGCAAAAGCGCCCGGGGCTGGAGACCATCAGCAACATCCGCTTTGAATCAGATGTTGGCGCAACGCCGCCTGAAAACCAATAACAAAAAGTGCCTCCAGCCCTTTTATGTAAAGGGTTGATAGCTTCCCTATAGATAGCATTTGCTGCGTCTTCACCATGTCTAAAAAAGTCTTTATCAAAACCTACGGCTGCCAGATGAACGAGTACGACTCGGACAAGATGAGCGACGTGCTGGGTGCCGCGCAGGGCTACACCCAAACCGACAACGTGGAAGAAGCCGACCTGATTTTGTTCAACACCTGCTCGGTGCGCGAGAAGGCGCAAGAGAAAGTGTTTTCTGACCTGGGCCGCGTCAAGCACCTGAAGAAAAAAGGCGCCTTGATTGGCGTGGGTGGCTGCGTGGCCAGCCAGGAAGGGGCGGCCATCATTGCGCGCGCACCGTATGTGGACGTGGTGTTTGGCCCGCAGACGCTGCACCGCCTGCCACAAATGCTTGACGAGCGGGCGCGTTCGAGTCGCTCGCAGGTCGACATCAGCTTTCCCGAGATCGAAAAGTTTGACCACCTGCCGCCCGCGCGTGTGGAAGGGGCCAGCGCGTTTGTGAGCATCATGGAAGGTTGCTCCAAATACTGCAGCTACTGTGTGGTGCCCTACACCCGTGGCGAGGAGGTGCACCGCCCGTTTGAAGACGTGCTGGTGGAGGTGGCGGGTCTGGCCGATCAGGGCGTGAAAGAGATCACGCTGCTGGGGCAAAACGTCAACGCCTGGCGCGCCAAAATGATCACCACGCTTGGTGCTGCGGGCGACACCGGCGAGGTGGCCGACTTCGCCACGCTGCTCGAATACGTGTCGGATATTCCCGGTATTGAGCGCATCCGCTATGTCACCAGTCACCCCAATGAGTTCACGCCGGCGCTGATTGCCGCCTACGACAAGCTGCCCAAACTGGTCAGCCACCTGCACCTGCCGGTGCAACACGGCTCAGACCGCATTTTGATGGCCATG
>PFKL01000089.1 GCA_002784245.1 Comamonadaceae bacterium CG_4_10_14_3_um_filter_60_75 | reverse complement strand
CACCAAGATGGTGGGCGAGACGCTGGAGCAGCACTGCGAGACGGAGTTCAACCGCATTCGCGCCACAGCGTTTCCGCGGGCCTATTTTGAAAAGGACAACGATGCGCGCACCGGCAGCAAGGGCGACTACATTTTTCGCGATCTGGACGAGGCGGGCACCGAGATCGTCTCGATCATGTTCGAAATGAAAAATGAGAACGACCGCACCACCACCAAGAACAAAAACGAAGACTTTCTGAAGGAGCTGGACAAGGATCGCCTTGAGAAGGGCTGCGAATATGCCGTGCTGGTCTCCCTGCTGGAGCCCGACAGCGAGCTGTACAACACCGGCATCGTGGATGTGTTCCATCGCTTCCCCAAGATGTACATCGTGCGCCCCCAGTTCTTTCTGCCCATCATCACACTGCTGCGCAACGCAGCGATGAACTCGCTCAAGTACAAGTCTGAGCTGGCGCTGGTCAGGGCGCAGAACATTGACATCACCAATTTCGAGGCCAGCCTGGACACCTTCAAGACCGCGTTCGCGCGCAACTACGACCTAGCCTCCAATAGTTTCAAAAAGGCCATTGATGAGATCGATAAATCCATCGACCACCTGCAAAAAACCAAGGATGCCCTGCTTGGCACAGACCGTAACCTGCGGCTTGCCAACGACAAGGCGCAAGACGTGACGATCAAGAAGCTGACACGCGGCAACCCGACGATGGCAGCCAAGTTTGCCGACCTTAAAAATGCTGGTGCTTCCGACGCTGGGTGAATCATGTTTAGCCAGCCAAAGCGACAGGGCTTCATGCGGTGTGCGTCACACGTTTGCGCCACTCACACAGCACGCCATAACGGCCGATGCAGCGACAATCGACCCCTTCTCTACCCACGGCCTCAGCCATGCCAAGCCCCCCCATGACACAAGACCAGAACGCCGCCCCTGCCGCCAACGAGTCCACCCTGTGCGCGCCATGCGCCGGCATTCAACGCCACTGGCGGCGTGCGCCCGGCCATGCCGAGCTGGTGCAAGCCAATAACCGCCAGGAGGCGCGTGGTGCGCACACCGTCACTGTGACGCGCTACCGCTGCGACCACTGCGGTGCCATTTGGGACTATGAAAACAACCGGGCTGACCAGCGCGCCGGTTGGTCGCTGGTGCGCTGCTAACAGCCCTGCCCCTGGTGGCCATGCCCACACGGCCCATGCCCGAAACAACACACGCCGCACACGCTGTCGCGCGCCTGCGCGCCGAGCGCCTGGCGCGCGCGGTCAAGCCGTTTCGCGCCCGTGGCGGCCCGGCCGAGCGTTGCCCAGGTTGCCGGGTCATGCCCAGCCACTGCCTGTGCGGCTTGCGCCCCGTCGTGCCCACGCAGGCGGGCATGTGCCTACTGATGGCCGACATCGAGCCGCTCAAGCCCAGCAACACCGGCTGGCTGATTGCCGACGTGGTGGCCGACACCTTTGCCTACAGCTGGGCGCGCACCTGGGTTGATCCACGTTTGCTGGTTTTGCTGGCCGACCCGCAGTGGCAACCGTATGTGGTCTTTCCCGGTGAATATGTGGCGCCCGAGCGGGTGGTAACACAGCTGCTGCCCGCCACAGCTGCTGACGGGCCAGGCACCAAGCGCCCGCTGTTTGTGCTGCTTGACGCCACCTGGGCCGAGGCGGGCAAGATGTTTCGCAAGAGCCCTTACCTGAACCATCTGCCTGTGCTCAGCTTGCACCCTGAGCAACTGTCCAACTACCGTCTGCGCCGCTCTAGTCGCAGCGACCACTTTTGTACGTCAGAGGTGGGTGCACTTTGTCTGGCAATGGCCGGTGAGGCGCACGCAGCTGCGGTGCTGGACGTTTACCTGGATGTGTTCACCGAGCACTACCTGCAGGCCAAAAACCAGCAGCCGCTGGATTGGCACGATGCTGTGCACCAGCAGTTTCGCGACTTATGCTGAATCCCGCTGGGCAATACCCCGAGGGTGTCGAGAGGAGTACAGGGCAGACAAGCCAGCAGCAAGTTCATAGAATCGCCGCATGCGCGAACCCGTCTTGGGCACAACCAACTACCAGAGGAGACCCATTACATGTTTAGTCGGCCAGGTTCTGAAAGTGGCAAACCAGCAAGTGGCGACCCCCGGTTTGTCAGCCAGTTGACCCGCAAAACTTTTGCCATGGTGCTCGCCGGTGGCCGTGGCAGTCGCTTGCATGAGCTGACTGATTGGCGCTGCAAGCCCGCCGTGCCTTTTGGTGGCAAGTTCCGCATCATTGACTTCACGCTGTCCAATTGCGTCAATTCGGGCGTGCGGCGTGTCGGTGTGGCCACGCAATACAAGGCGCAAAGCCTGATCCGGCATCTGCAACAGGGTTGGAGTTTTCTCGACGGGCGTCTGGGCGAGTTCATCGAAATCATGCCTGCGCAGCAGCAATTGGACGAGTCGCAGTGGTACCAGGGCACCGCCGATGCGGTGTACCAGAACATGCGTGAAATCCGCCATGTTGATCCCGACTATGTGTTGGTGCTTTCAGGCGACCACATTTACCGTATGGACTATGGCCGCTTGCTGGCGGCGCACGTCAAGTGCAATGCTGACCTCTCGGTGGCCTGTTTTGAAGTGCCGCTAAGCGACGCCAAAAGTTTTGGCGTGATGGCGGTAAACGACAAGGGTCGCATTGTGGATTTTGAGGAAAAGCCGGCGAACCCGAAGTCGATACCGAGTCAGCCCGACCGTGTATATGCCAGTATGGGCATTTACGTCTTTAACGCCCGATTTCTGTTTGAGCAGTTGCGTCGTGACGCCGATGACCCCAAGTCAAGTCACGACTTTGGCAAAGACGTGATTCCGCACTGCGTCAAGCGCTATCACTGCTGCGCACAAAATTTCAAGGACAGCTGTGTGCAAGACATCGACAAGCCGGCCTATTGGCGCGATGTCGGCACGCTTGACGCCTACTGGGAAGCCAACATGGACCTGGTGCAGGTGACACCGCAGCTTAATCTGTACGACGACCGCTGGCCGATCTGGACCTGGCAGCCGCAAAGCCCGCCGGCCAAGTTTATTTTTGACGACGAGGATCGACGTGGAGAGGCCATCGACTCCATGGTGTCGGGTGGCTGTATCGTCAGTGGTGCCAAGGTGCGCCGTTCCTTGCTGTTCTCGGGTGTCCAGGTACACAGCTACGCCACGGTTGAAGATTCCGTCGTGCTGCCGGGGGGCAACATTGGTCGTCACTGTGTCCTGAAAAAATGTATTGTTGACCGCGACTGCAAACTGCCCGAAGGTATGCAGATTGGCGTTGATGCCGAGCGCGACCGCAAACGTTTTCACGTGACAGCCTCGGGTTTAACGTTGGTGACCCGCACCATGCTGGGGCAAGACGCCGATGTGATCCGGTAACAAGCACTCACCATTTTGATGGCGTCTTGACGCACCAACCCGGGCCATGTGCGGGTAAACTGAAATCACGGATCGTCATCTCGCCTGATCCCAATACACCATTACAAGGAGACAACGAATGACTGCACTTGCCCTGACAACTTTCCGCTTCCCTGAAAACACCTGTATCCCGCAAGCGCAACCCAAGAGCGCGGTCGGCGTCACGCTCGCGTCTCCTGCGCTTGACGTGATGACCGACCTGGCACTGGTGCGCGCTGCCACCATTGACCCCGAGACCTCGCTGCACAAAGCCGAGCAGGTGATGATTCAGCAAGGCGTGCGCTCGCTCTTCGTGGTGAGTGAGTTTCCGTGTGTGGAGGGTCTGGTCACTGCCGCTGACCTGCTGGGTGACAAGCCCATGCGGCTCGTCAACCAGCGCAAGGTTCAGCGCCAAGATTTGACGGTCAACGATGTCATGACCCAACTCAGCCAGTTGGACGCGCTGGACTACAACGAATTGAAAGGCGCCACGGTCAGTGAAGTGATCGCCACTTTCAAAAAAGTCGGCTCAGCAACCCACTTGCTGGTGGTGCAAGCGGCCACCGAAAAAGGCCCATCGCGCATCCGCGGCGTGATCTCCATCACCCAGATCGAGCGACAACTCGGGCGTGCCGTACTGGAGCTCTCGCCTGGCCCCTGAAGCACTGAATCAAGTACGAAAAAAAGGCCCCTACCGGCGTCTGCGGCAAGGGCCTTTTGGTTGCAGTTTTCGGCTTTACTTGGCGACCACGCGCACCATTTCCAGGCACTTGTTGGAGTAGCCCCATTCGTTGTCGTACCAGCTCACCAGCTTGACGAAGGTGCCGTCCAGCGCGATGGAAGCATCGGCATCAAATACGCTGGTGCGGGTTTCGCCACGGAAGTCGGTGGCCACGACTTTCTGGTCGGTGTAGCCCAGCACGCCCTTCAAGGCGCCTTCGGATTGGGCTTTGATTTCGGCGCAGATTTCGGCCATGGTGGCGCTGGTGTTGAGTTCGCAGGTCAGGTCAACGACCGACACGTCGCTGGTGGGCACGCGGAAAGACATGCCGGTGAGTTTTTTGTTGAGCGACGGGATCACCACGCCCACGGCCTTGGCGGCGCCAGTGCTTGAGGGAATGATGTTTTCAAGGATGCCACGGCCACCGCGCCAGTCTTTGTTAGAGGGGCCGTCTACGGTTTTTTGCGTGGCGGTGGCTGCGTGCACGGTGGTCATCAGACCGCGCTTGATGCCAAACTTATCGTTGATCACCTTGGCCAACGGGGCCAGGCAGTTGGTGGTGCACGATGCGTTGCTGATGATAGTTTGACCGGCATAGGTCTTGTCGTTGACGCCAAAGACAAACATCGGCGTGTCGTCTTTGGACGGAGCCGACATGACGACCTTTTTGGCGCCTGCATCAATGTGCTTTTGCGCACCGGCCTTGTCCAGAAAGATGCCGGTGGATTCGATCACCACGTCGGCGCCGACATCACCCCATTTCAGGTTGGCCGGATCGCGTTCTTGCGTCAGGCGAATCTTCTTGCCATTGAC
>PFKL01000220.1 GCA_002784245.1 Comamonadaceae bacterium CG_4_10_14_3_um_filter_60_75 | reverse complement strand
CTCCAGCCCTTATCTAAAAAGCGTGAGCAGCTATCAATCAATGAGCTTGTGTTCGAGCAATTTCTTGCGCAGCGTGTTGCGGTTCAGGCCCAGCCACTGCGCCGCTTTGGACTGGTTGTGGTCGGCGTGCTGCATCACCACCTCCAGCAAAGGCTTTTCGACCACGTTGATCAGCATGTCGTACATACCATCGGGTTCGCTACCGCCCAGATCGCTCAGGTAGCCCTTCAGGTTATCGCGCACGCATTCTGCGATGTACATGGGTTTCATCGTGTCGTCTCCAAACCTACTTGGGGGTTGTTGTATTTCCGCGGTGCGGGCAGCCGGTCCATGCGCTGGTGCAGCGCGTCAAAGAAACCTGCCACCGCTTCCCACTGCGACGGGGCATCATCAATGGCGTTCATGTGCGCGCGAAACAGTTCGCCGCCGGGCAAATCCCGCACGTACCAGCCAATGTGCTTGCGCGCGCTGCGCACCCCGGCAAACTCGCCGTACAGCGCATAGTGGTCTTGCAGGTGCGCCAGCAGCAGCGCCTTGACTTCGGCCACCAACGGCGGCGCCAGCAGCCTGCCACTGGCCAAAAAATGGTTGATTTCGCGAAATATCCAGGGACGGCCCTGCGCCGCACGGCCAACCATCACCGCGTCGGCGCCGGTGGCGGCCAGCACGTCGCGCGCTTTTTGCGGGCTGTCGATGTCGCCATTGGCGACGACCGGAATGCGCACGGCCGCCTTCACCGCGGCGATGGTGTCGTACTCGGCCAAGCCCTTGTAGCCCTGCTCGCGTGTGCGGCCGTGCACGGTGAGCATCTGCACGCCCGCGTCCTGCGCCTGGCGCGCCAGCGTGACGGCATTCTTGTCGGCCTGGCACCAGCCGGTGCGCATCTTCAGTGTGACCGGCACGCCCATGGGCGCGCAGGCCTGCACCACCGCGCCAACAATATCGATGGCCAGGCGCTCGTTTTGCATCAGCGCCGAGCCGGCCCATTTGTTGCAGACTTTTTTGGCCGGGCAGCCCATGTTGACGTCGATCACCTGGGCGCCGCGCTCGATGTTGAAACGCGCCGCCTCGGCCATCATGGCGGGATCGGTTCCGGCAATCTGCACCGCAATCAAGCCGGTTTCACCGGCATGGTCGGCGCGGCGCAGGGTTTTGCGCGAGTCTTGCAGATCGGCACGGCTGGTGATCATCTCGCTGACCGCGTAGCCGGCGCCCAGGCGCTTGCACAACTGGCGAAACGGCCGGTCAGTCACCCCCGCCATGGGTGCGACAAAAACAGCATTGGGCAATGGGTACGGACCGATCTTCATCCAGCGTCAGGGGGTTTTAAACAGGGGGCCTGCCGCCAGAGAAGTTTGCAAGCCAGTGGCGCACAAAACCAGGGAGCCGGTCAGGCCGCAGATTCTAGCTGCCTAAAAAAACAGCACTTTTGATGCAGATCAGACACCGCGAAACCAGGCCAGCGCCACAGGCCGGGAAGGGATTTCGAACGCGTTCCTATACTCGCCGCCCATGGAACCCTGGATGCAAACCCTGCTGACCTGGCTGGCGCTGCCGCAACATGGCCTGAGCAGCGTGTTCGTGGTGGCGTTTGTGTCGGCCACGCTGTTGCCCATGGGATCCGAGCCCGCTGTTTTTGGTCTGGTCAGCCTGAATCCGCAGCTGTTCTGGAGCGCCATCGGCGTGGCCACCTTGGGCAACACGTTGGGCGGCGCGCTCACCTGGTGGTTGGGACTGGCATCGCACAAGGTGGTTGACCGTTACCAGCATTCAGCACACCACCTGCGGGCGCTGGACTGGCTGCAAAAACTTGGCCCCAAAGCCTGCCTGCTGGCGTGGTTGCCGTTGGTGGGCGATCCGCTGTGCGCGGTGGCGGGTTGGCTCAAGATGCCGTTCTGGCCTTGCTTGCTCTACATGGCCATCGGCAAGTTTGGCCGCTACCTGGTGATGACGTCGGCACTGGTAGGCGTCTTTGGCGGCTGACAAAGCTTTTATATAAATAGCTGCACGCGCTTTATTTATAAGGGTTTGAGCCGAATTTTTCCTAAGAGCTGAACAAGAAGTTCATCACGTCGCCGTCCTTGACGATGTAGTCCTTGCCCTCAGCACGCATCTTGCCCGCATCTTTTGCACCTTGTTCACCTTTGAAGGCGACAAAGTCTTCGTAGGCAATGGTCTGGGCGCGGATATAGCCCTTCTCAAAGTCGGTGTGAATCACGCCAGCGGCTTGCGGGCCGGTGTCGCCCTTGTGGATGGTCCAGGCGCGCACTTCCTTGACGCCAGCGGTGAAGTAGGTTTGCAGGCCCAGCAAGTCGTAGGCAGCGCGGATCAGACGATTCAGGCCAGGCTCGTGCAAGCCCAACTCTTCCAAAAACATCAGGCGGTCCTCGTCGCTCATGTCGGCCATTTCGGCTTCCATCTTGGCACAGATGGCTACCACCGGCGCGTTTTGCGCGTTGGCGTACGCCGTCAAGCGCTCCAGAAACGGGTTGTTGTGAAAACCGTCTTCTGACACGTTGGCGACAAACATGGCGGGTTTGGCGGTGATCAAAAAGAATTGCTTCAGCAACGGCTGGTCTTCCTTGCTGAAGTCGAGCGAGCGCACCGGCTTGGCTTCGTTGAGTGCCGCCTGGCAACGTTCCAGAATACTCACCAGTTTGGCGGCCTCCTTGTCGCCACCCGATTTGGCAGCCTTTTGATAACGCGCCAGCGCTTTGTCCACCGTGCCGAGGTCAGCCAGGCAAAGTTCGGTCTGGATCACTTCAATGTCAGAGATCGGGTCGACCTTGCCGGACACGTGGATCACGTTGTCGTCTTCAAAACAGCGCACCACGTTGATGGTGGCGTCGGTTTCGCGGATATGCGCCAGAAACTTGTTGCCCAGGCCCTCACCGGTGCTGGCCCCGGCCACCAGGCCGGCAATGTCGACAAATTCGACCACCGCACGCTGCACCCGCTCGGGGTGGACGATGGCGCTTAGCGCGTCAAGCCGTGGATCGGGCACTTCGACGATGCCGACGTTGGGTTCAATGGTGCAAAAAGGGTAGTTCTCAGCCGCGATACCGGCCTTGGTGAGAGCGTTGAACAGGGTCGATTTACCGACGTTGGGCAAGCCCACAATGCCACATTTCATACAAATCCTACTGAGTTGGTGCGCTGCGCGCGCAAGGCCAGCTGGCGCAAACGGCCCGGCTGGCAAAGGTGTGGATTATCCATGAGGCCATTAGCGCACTTCTACAATGGCTCGCATGAAGCACCATTTAGACATTTGCATCCGCGGCGGCGGCATTGTGGGGCACACGCTGGCACTGCTGCTGGCGCGCGATCGGCTGCGCGTCGGGCTGGTGACGCAGCCCCCGGCCACTGACACAGCCGACGTGCGCGCCTACGCGCTCAACGCCAAATCCAAGGCGCTGCTCGAATCAGTGCGCTGCTGGCCCGACGCCCAGCACGCCACAGCGGTGACTGGCATGCAGGTCTGGGGCGACGACGGCGGCTCGGTGAATTTTGCCGCAGCAGACTTGACCGTGCCGGCCCTGACCTGGATTGTGGATGTGCCCGTGCTGGAAGCCCGCCTGGCCGACGCGGTGCGGTTTCAGCCGCACGTGCAGTTGCTCGACGCACCCCGCCCTGCCACCTTGACCGTGGTGTGCGAGGGCAAGGCCAGCCGCACCCGCGCCGAATTTGGCGTCGAATTTGATGTGGCCCGTTACCCACAACACGCCATTGCCGCGCGGCTGCAGTGTGAGAAACCCCATGCTCAAATCGCGCACCAGTGGTTTACGCCGGGCGAAATTCTGGCTTTTCTGCCGCTGGACGGCGCGCTGGGTCACACAGTGGGCATGGTCTGGTCGGCTCAGGCCACGCGCGCGCCCGAGCTGTTGGCTGCAAGCGAAGCCGATTTTTGCGCCGAGTTGGAAAAAATCAGCCAAGGCTGCCTGGGCAAAGTGCAATTGGTCAGCGCCCGCGCGGCCTGGCCGCTGCAGGCCGCGCAGGCCAGCCGCTGGATCGGCCGCACCCCCGACGGCCACGCCTGGGCACTGGCGGGCGATGCCGCACACAACGTGCACCCGCTGGCCGGCCAGGGCCTGAACCTGGGCCTGGGCGACGTGGCCGGGCTGGCCGACATCCTGCACAGCCGTGCCTACTGGCGCCCGGTGGGCGACCACCGGCTGCTGCGCCAGTACGAGCGCGCACGCTGCGCGCAAGTCAGCGCCACCTCGTTGGCCATGGACGGCCTGCAAAAGCTGTTCTCGCAACACGGTGGCGCCTGGCAAAGCTTGCGCAACTGGGGCATGAGCGGCTTTGACCACAGCGGCCCGGCCAAAGACTGGGCAGCACGCTACGCCATGGGCCTGTAGAACTTATTGCTCGCAACTTGCTCAGACGCTGCCAACCTTTTTTTCAGGACACTTGATGAACCGTTTGATCCCCACCCTGATCGCTGGCGCCGTGCTGGCTGCCAGCAGCCTGTGCACCAGCGCATTCGCGCAGGACGCGGCCATCCGCAAAAACCTGGCTGAGCGCATTCCACAACTTCCAAAAATTGACGAAATCAGCAAGACACCCATCGCTGGCATTTTCGAGATTCGGGTCAACGGCACCGACATTTATTACACCGACGCCCAAGGCAATTATCTGATCCAGGGCAACCTGATCGACACCAGGAACCGGCGCAACCTGACCGAAGAGCGCGTCGACAAGCTCACCGCCATCCGGTTCGACACGCTGCCGTTCAAGGATGCTTTTACCATCGTGCGCGGCAACGGCAAGCGCCAGCTGGCGGTGTTTGAAGACCCCAATTGTGGCTACTGCAAACGTTTTGAGCGCGACCTGCAAAAGGTCAACAACGTGACCATCCACCTGTTTTTGTACCCTATTTTGGGTGCCGATTCGGGCGAAAAATCCAAGGCTGTCTGGTGCGCCAAAGACAAGGCCAAGGCCTGGCAAGACTGGATGGTGCGCGACGTCCCCCTGCCCGCGGCAAGCAGTTGTGACACCGCTGTGCTGGCGCGCAATGTGGAACTGGGCCGCAAGTTCAAGGTCACCGGCACACCCACCCTGGTGTTTGTCGACGGCTCACGCGTGCCTGGCGCAGTAAGTGCTGACGAGGTGGAAAAACGGCTTGTTGCGACAGGTAACTGATGGCGCGTGCGTCAACAGCCCAGCCAACTGGCGCAGCGGCGCTGGTCTACCAGGTGCAGGCGCTGGACTGCCACGCGCACCTCTTTGCCATCACCCTGACCATCGCCAAGCCCGCTGCCGACCAGACGGTGAGCCTGCCGGTATGGATCCCGGGCAGCTACCTGGTGCGTGAATTTGCCAAACACCTGCAGCGCTTGCAAGCCACTCAAAACGGCCGCACCGTGGCGCTGACACAGCCCGACAAATGCAGCTGGCAAGTGCACTGCAACCCAGGCAAACCCTTGACACTGCGCTATGAAATTTATGCGTTTGACAACTCGGTGCGCAGCGCCTGGCTCGACACCCAGCGCGGCTTCTTCAACGGCACCAGCGTGTGCCTGCGCGTGCATGGCCAGGAAGATACCCCGCACCAGCTGACGCTGGCCGCGCCCGGCTGGCCCGCTGGCTGGCAAGTGGCCACCGCCTTGGCCCCGCTGAAGGTCAACAAGTCAGGCTTTGGCCACTACCTGGCCGCCAACTACGACGAACTGGTCGACTCCCCCGTGGAACTAGGCGCGTTCTGGAGCGGCAGCTTCACCGCCGGCGGTGTGCCGCACCGTTTTGTGGTGGCCGGTGCGAGCGCCAGCTTTGACGGCGCGCGCCTGCTGGCTGACGCGCAAACCATTTGCGAAGCCGAAATCAATTTCTGGCACGCCCAAGCTGCAGGCGCAAAAACCAAGCAGACCAAAACCAAAGCGCCGCATAACCGCTACGTTTTTCTGCTCAACGCCGTGGACAACAGCTATGGCGGGCTGGAGCACCGCCACAGCACGGCGCTGATCTGCAAACGCGCCGACCTGCCGCGCCTGGGCCAAGCCAAGGCACTTACCGCCAGCGACGGCTACACCACGCTGCTGGGGCTGATCAGCCACGAATACTTTCACACCTGGAACGTCAAGCGCCTGCGCCCCGCAGAGTTTGCAAGCTACGACTACACCCAAGAGAACTACACCGAGCTGCTGTGGTTTTTTGAAGGCTTCACCAGCTATTACGACGACCTGCTGCTGCGCCGCGCGGGGCTGATTGACGATGCCACCTACCTCAGCCTGCTGGGCAAAACCATCAACGCCGTGCAGCAAACGCC